>JBOGYT010000023.1:0-4022 GCA_050696955.1 Solirubrobacteraceae bacterium
CCCGCCTCGGCGACCGCGCCGCGGCCGCCCGGCCCGACGCAGCCCGTGCCGTGCGCCTCGTCGACGACAAGGCGCGCGCCGTGGCGGCGCGCGAGCGCGGCGATCGCCCGCAGCGGCGCGACGTCGCCGTCCATCGAGAAGACCGACTCCGTGACGATCAGCGACGCGCGCGCGCCCGCCTGCGCCAGGCCCCAGGCCAGGTGCTCGACGTCGCTGTGGCGGTAGACGAACGTGTCGGCGCGCGACAGCCGGCAGCCGTCGATGATCGAGGCGTGGTTGAGCTCGTCGGAGAAGACGACCTCGCCCGCGCGCGAGAGCGCTCCGACGACGCCGATGTTCGCGAGGTAGCCCGAGCCGAACAGCAGCGCCGCCGGCATGCCCTTGAACGCCGCCAGGCGCTCCTCGAGCCGGCGATGGATCGTCATCGTGCCGCTCACGAGCCGCGACGAGCCCGCGCCGACGCCCCACCGCAGGGCCGCGTCGGCGGCCGCCTGCTGCACGCGCGGGTCGCCGGCGAGGCCGAGGTAGTTGTTGGAGCACAGCAGCAGGACGGGGCGGCCGTCGAGCACCACGCTCGGGCCCTGCGGGCCGCTCACCACGCGCGTGCGGCGGTACAGGCCGAGCTCCTCGAGCTCCGCGAGCCGCGCGGCGATCTCGGTCACGGGGGCCGTCAGCCCCGGGCGCCCGGCCGCGCAGGGACCGGTCCGCGCTTGCGCGCGAAGCGCAGCTGCGTCGAGGGATCCCAGAGGCGCACGTCGAGCCCCTCGAACCCGCCGGCGGGCTCTGCGTCGTGCGCCGGGGTCGCGCCGTCGAGCCAGCCGCTGCGGTTGTCCGGGCGCGGGTTGGCGGCGTTGTCGGGCTGGCGCGCGACGTTGAGGCCGAGGTTCTCGAACATCGCGCGATCCTCGGCCGGCGTGCTGCCGAGCGTCGTGAGGAAGTTGCCCATCATCACGCCGTTGATGCCGGCCCGCACGGCGAGCTGCTGCAGCTCGCCGATGTTCTCGACGCGACCCCCGCAGAGCCGGAACAGCGCGTCGGGCAGGATGAGGCGGAAGATCGCGATCCACTTCACGGCCTCCCACGGGTCCATGTACTCGCGGTCGCCGAACTTCGTGCCCGGGCGCGGGTTGAGCAGGTTGATCGGGACCGACGTCGGGTCGATGGCGGCGAGCTCGAACGCCATCTCGACGCGCTGCTCGCGGGTCTCGCCGAGGTTGAGGATGCCGCCGACGCACGTCTCCAGCCCGGCCTCGCGGACGGCGTCGATCGTCCGCAGGCGGCCCTCGTAGCGGACCGTCTGCGACACCTCGGGGTAGTAGGACTCGGCCGTCTCGACGTTGTGGTGCACGCGCTGCACGCCGGCGTCCTTGAGCGCTCTGGCGCGGGACGCGCTCATGTGCCCGATCGACGCGCAGCGCTTGAGGTTCGTGTGCTCGGCGACGAGGCGCGTGCCCTCCAGGACCTTCTCGAAGTCGCGCTTGGAGAGGCCCTGGCCCTGCGTGACCATGCAGAAGCGGTGCGCGCCGGCGGCCTCGGCCGCGCGCGCGTGCTCGAGGATCTGCTCGGGCTCCATCATCGCGTGCATCGGCGTCTCGGCCTCGGCGAAGCGCGATTGGGCGCAGAAGCCGCAGTCCTGGGCGCAGCCGCCCGACTTCGCGTTGACGAGCGAGCACATGTCGGTCGCGTCCTCGAAGCGCTCGACGCGCACGCGCCAGGCCCGCTCGATCAGGGCCTCGATCTGCGTCCGGTCCTCGAGCTCGCCCAGCCGCAGGGCCTCCTCACGGGTGATGAGCGGTGCCATTGCGCGCACAGTGGCAGCCGCGCCGGACGGTCCTAATGGCCAGGTCACAGCGGTGACGATTCGCACATACTCGGGGATGACCGCCGCATGGGCGGTCCCAAACCAAGGAGGGATTGTGCGCAAGGACTGGTGGGTGCCACTTCTCGGAATCCTCTTCGTCGCCGTCGCGGTCATCGGCTTCGCCGTGGGAGGCGAGCCGCCGGGCGCCGACGAGGGAGCGGCGAAGGTCGTCGATCACTACGTCGACAACAAGGACGCGATCCAGGCTGGTGCGGCGATCCAGGCCGCTGCCGCGGCGCTGTTCCTCTACTTCGTCGCCTACCTGAGCTCGGTGCTGCGCGCCTCCGCCGAGCGCAGCGTCCTGCCAACACTCGCGCTGATCGGCGCGGCGATCATGGCCACCGGGATCGCGATCGACGCGACGATCAGCTTCGCGCTGTCCGAGGCCGCTGACGACCTGGCGCCGGCGGGGGCTCAGGCGCTGCAAGCGCTCTGGGACAACGACTTCTTCCCGATGGCCGTCGGGCTGCAGGTGTTCATCCTCTCGACGGGGCTCGCGGTCCTCAAGTACGGGGCCCTGCCGAAGTGGCTCGGATGGATCGCGATCGTGCTCGCGGTCATTGCGGTCACGCCCATCGGCTTTGCCGCCTTCATCGGTGGCGGTGTCTGGCTCCTGATCACGAGCGTGCTGCTCACGATGCAGGCGCGCGCGGCGTAAGGAGGCGTCGGAGAACGAGTTGTGGGGTTGGGCATTGGATCGTGGATGTCCGGAGTCGCGCGGTCCCGCTGGTAATACCGGTGGTATTGGCGAGGGGCCGGGCGGCTACGGGCGCCGCGAGACGGTGCCCGACCCCACAACGTGTTGATGGACGCTTCCTTAAGGGCTGCGCGCCGTAGGTTCGGTCGGGATGTCCGGGTGCCCGGCCGGGGCCTCGCGGACCACGGACTGGCTCGTTGAGCGAGTGCGGGGCGGGGCCGCGCGGTGGGTGCGCGCGGCGGCGCGCGAATCGAGATGGGCGAACAGCGCGCATATCGCGGCTTTCAGCGATCTCGACGGTCGGCGCGCGGTCGTGGCGAACTCGGGGCTGCATGCGCCCCCGTGTGCGCCACGATCGCCACGATCCGCTTGCGCGGGAAGCTGCCCCGATCGCTCCCTGACAGCTTGATGCTGGTGGCCGGCCCGACGTGCTGCGCGCCGCAAGGTTCCGTCGCGATCTCCGCGATGCCCGGCCGCCAGGCGCGGATCGAGCGCCGGGAGACCACGGACACTCGCAGCTGCCACGCGGGTATCACGAAGCGCTGCTCTGACTCCTTAGGCGGCGGCCTCGAGGCACAGCACGCCGTCGTCGCCGACGGTCGCGGCGTGCTCGGTGTCCGGATCGACCTCGAGCCGGTCGCCGGGCTCGAGCGCGAAGTCGCCGTCGCGCGTGTGAAAGACGATGCTGCCGCGCACGCAGTACAGGACCTTCGTGTAGCCGTGGGTGTGCCAGCCGTAGCGCTCCCCGGGGCCGTTGCCCCACGAGTGCGGGCGCAGCCCGTCCTCCGCGTAGCGCGCCTCGATCCGCTTGCGGTCAGGTGGCTGGACGTCGGCCTTGGCGATGCGGGCGGCCATATCCGATGAGCGTACCCGGGCGCGGTCAGCCCGAACGCGCGCCCGGCATCCGCCGGTGCAGCGCGAGGTTCGCTGCGCGGTCGGTGCGGACCTCGATGATCGTGGTGCCGCTCGACCCGACGGCCGCGTCGAGCAGCTCGCGAAACGTGGTCAGGCTGTCCGCGAGCATGTGCTCGCAGCCGTAGAGCGCCGCCGCATGGGCGAAGTCCAGCCCGTGCGGCGTCGCGACGTGCCCCTCGAACGCGTCCTGCTCGCCGGCGATCGGGAGGAACTCGAAGATGCCGCCGCCGTCGTTGTTGACCAGCACGATCGTGAGCGACAGCCCGAGCCGCGTGTGGGCGAGGAGCCCGCCGATGTCGTGCGCGAGCGCGACGTCGCCGATCAGGGCGACGACCGGGCCGTCGCTGACCGCCGCGGCGCCGAAGCCGCTCGAGACGGTCCCGTCGATCCCGTTGGCGCCGCGGTTTGACAGCGCGCGCGGCGAGTCGTCGCGGACGCGGGCGAAGCGCTCGACGTCGCGCTCGCGCACGACATCGGCGGGCTCCTCGCCCACACGCGGCTCGGGCTGTCGCTCACGATCGTGCTGGTCAACAACGACGGCGGCGGCAT
>JBOGYT010000024.1:0-4600 GCA_050696955.1 Solirubrobacteraceae bacterium
GAGCCCGGCGGCGCTCGCCACGACCGTGCCGGCACCGGCGCCCGTCAGCCCGATCCCGAGCCGGCGGCGCATTCGTGCCGGCAGCAGCGGCGCGTGCGTTCGCGGCGGTCCGGCCTGCGCCGCCTCCCGGCGACGCAGGCCGTGGCGCAGCCACGGAGCGCGGATCGTGTGTGCGTGTGCGTGAGTCATGCTGCGCTCACCTCCGTTATGCGTCAGCTGCACGTGGTCCACGCGTCGCGGACACCGGGCGGGAAGTACCCGATCTTCACATGGACCTCGCAGTTCTCGCGAACCGCGTATTCCTTGATGGCCTCGAAGACCATCGCGCCGATGACCGCTCCGCCGGCGGCGCACGAGATCGCACCCGGGCCCGAGCCCGAGCAGACGAGCCCGCCGATGATCGCGCCCGCCCCGGCGCCGCCGCCGGACAGGAGGATCCGCTGGTCCTTGGCGTTGAGTCTGATCGTGGCGCTCGTCCAGCCGGAGTCGATGCTGGGATCGGCGACGACGGGATACGCGGCGCCGCGGTGCGCGACGTGCTGCACGAGCGTGCGGCCCCGGATCTCGAAGCGCGTGGCGACCTTGGTGCCGTTGGCATCGATCGCCCACGGCGCGCGGATGGCGCCGATCGGCGTGCCGGCGGCGTTGCGGATCAGCACTACGCCGCTGCTCTGGCGCTCGAGCGTAGCCCCGCGCGGCAGGCGCAGCGGGTAGCGATACGTCGTGGGCGCGCTCGCCGAGCGGATCACGGAGATCATCCGCACGCCGGCGCTCGTGCGCTGGACGGCGGCATCGACCGTCTTGCCGAGGCCGTTCGAGAACAGCGTCGTGCGCCCGAACGTGCGCGTCTTGCCACGGCGCAGGCCGGCGATGGAGACCCCGAGCTTGTTGCCACGGCGGTCGGTCAGCGTCGCCCGGCCGCCCGCAACGCGCGTCCTGACGGCGTGTGCTCGCGGACCTTGCCCTGAGACCAGGCGCGGTCGACCTGGTTCGTTGTCTGCTTGACCGCGGCGGCGCTGCTGGGTGCTGCGGCGGCCTCGGTGGCGCCGCCCGTCAGGGCGACCGCGGCGACTCCGGCGATGAGCGCGGGCTTCAAGCGCCGCGTCGGAGGCGTGCTGTGCTTCGTCATGCGTCCTTCCCCTTCTTGTGTGCGCGCCGGCCGGCCACCCAGAGCGCGCGTTGCGAACGCGCTGTGCGGGCCGTGCCGGAACGCTGTATGACCCCGACGTTGACCGCGGCCACCCAAGCGCTCGGACCATCCGGAGGCTCAGGATCCACTCGGCCGACTGCGCGTGGGACACAACTGGCCGGCCGGAGGATCTGTGCGGTCGACCGTCCGCGACCCGGTCCTGCGAGTCCAACACTGAAGATGTAGGGATCGTTACGCGACGTTCACGTCCGTGCGCGGCGCGAGCGGGCAGCGGCGACCGCTGCGCGCGGTAGGGTGACGCCACCGTCATCTTCCGTCCCGGAGGCCGTTCGCCAAGCATGTCCACGCTGCCCACCACCGCCATCATCGGCGCGGGCTCGTCGGGCATCGCGGCGGCCAAGGCGCTGCACGAGCGCGGGCTGAAGGTCGACTGCTTCGAGGCGTCGGACTGCATCGGCGGCAACTGGGTGTTCGCCAACAAGAACGGGATGTCGGCCGCCTACCGCGACCTGCACATCAACACGTCGCGCGACCGGATGGAGTTCACGGACTTCCCGATGCCGCGCGCGTATCCGGACTTCCCGCACCACACGCAGATCGCCGCGTACTTCAACGCCTACGTCGACCACTTCGGCATCCGCGACAAGATCCTCTTCGAGACGGCGGTCGCGCACGCGGCCAAGCGCACGGACGGCACGTGGGAGGTCACCGACGAACACGGCGTCGAGCGCGCCTACGACATGCTCATCGTCGCCAACGGACATCACTGGGACGCGCGCTGGCCCGAGCCGGCGTTCCCCGGCAGCGACGAGTTCACCGGCCGGCAAATGCACGCCCACGACTACCGCGACAACGAGTTCATGCGTGGCAAGGACGTCGTCGTGCTCGGCATGGGCAACAGCGCGATGGACATCGCCGTCGAGTCCGGCCAGGTCGCGCGGTCGACGTACCTCGCCGCTCGCCGCGGCGCGTGGATCGTGCCGAAGTACCTCTTCGGTCGCCCGATGGACCAGCTGCCACACGACGTGCGGGTCCCCGACTGGATCACCTACGCGATGTTCGGCCTCTTCTGCCGCCTGCACACCGGCCGGCCGGAGCGCTATGGCCTGCCCAAGCCCGACCACCGCTTCGCCCAGGCGCACCCGACCGTGTCGGGCCGGATCCTCGACTCGATCATCCACGGCGACGTCCAGCCCAAGCCGAACATCGAGCGCCTCGGCCCCGACTGGGTGCAGTTCGCCGACGGCACGCGCGTGCACGCCGACGTCGTCGTCTACTGCACCGGCTACCGGATCACGTTCCCGTTCTTCGACGACGAGTTCCTCGCTGCGCCCGACAACCGCATCGAGCTCTTCCGGCGCGTCTTGCATCCCGACCATCCGTCGCTGGCGTTCGTCGGGCTGCTGCAGCCGCTGGGCGCGATCATGCCGCTCGCCGAGGCGCAGGGCCGCTGGCTGGCGACCTACCTCGAGGGCGGCTACCACCTGCCGCCGCAGCGCGCGCTGCTCGCCGACATCCGGCGCGAGAACGAGCGCATGCGCAAGCGCTACGTGACGAGCAAGCGCCACACGATCCAGGTCGACTTCGACCGCTACCTGTATGACCTGCGGCGCGAGCTGCGGCGCGGCGCCGAGCGCGCCCGCGCGGCCGGCAACGTGCTGCCGGTGCCGGCGCGCGTGCCCGTCGGGGAGCGGGCGGTCGTGGCATGAGCATCGCCGACGAGGTCGGCGGTGGGCGCCGCGAGCAGACCAAGGCCGCCAACCGCGCGGCGATCCTCGATGCCGCTCGCGCCGTGTTCTCCGAGACGGGCTACGGCAGCGCGTCCGTGCGCGACGTCGTGCGCCGCACCGACCTCGCCAGCGGCACGTTCTACAACTACTTCCCCGACAAGGAGTCGCTGTTCCGCGCGCTGGTGGAGGAGCACGCGGTCGAGATCCGCGCGCGCGTGCAGGCCGCGCGACGAGAGGCCCGGTCGCTGGAGGAGTTCGTCGAGGTCGGCTACCGCGAGTACTTCCAGTTCCTCGCCGGCGAGCCCGAGGCGTTCGAGCTCATGCGCCGCAACAGCGGCACGATTCGAGCGATGTTCGACGAGCCGATCTTCGGGGCCGGGGTGGAGGAGCTCGCATCCGACCTGCGCGGCGCGATCGCGGGCGGGCTCGTGCCGGCGCTCGATCCGGACTACATGGCGGCGGCGATGGTCGGCGCGGCGCTCGAGGTGAGCGTGAAGATGCTCGAGCGCGAGCCGCCCGACGTTGAGGGCGCGACGCGCTTTGCCACGGCCGTGTTCCTCGGCGGGATCGAGCGGCTGGGCGCGGAGTAGCCCCGGCGCGCGAATTATCCGCGTGACGCGCTTGGCGCCGCGGCTGGCGGGGTAAGGGACGCGCACGGGGAATAGGGGTGTCCGACCAGCTGGAGGTTTCCCGCATGACTACGTCGCGTCCGATGTCTCGTCTCGGGGCTCTGTCAACCTGGCGGCGGACGGTGGGTGGGGTTGCGATTGCAGCCGGTGGTGTGCTGGCGATGACGATCCCATCGAGCGCACCCGCAACGAGCGCTTCGACCGAGCTCAACTTGGTCGGCGGGGACACACTCCAGGCGAACGCCTGGCACTGCGGCACGTACGTCAAGAGCTGCTCGTGGCAGAGCTCGGCGAAACTCCTGGGCTATCACCCCGCGCGAGCGCGCTGGATCAGGAACACCGCCGAGATCGAGGCGCACGGCTTCAGGGCCAAGATCACGCTCGGGAAGGTCATCAACGTCGAGATCATCGAGAAGAAGCGCTCGCTCATCAAGACGCGCTGGACGAACCGCAAACACTGGATCTCCTGGAGCTCCGGAAAGGTCAAGCCGTCCTGGACCACGCTGTTCGTATCCACCCGCTCGAGTGCTACGGCGGCCCACCGGATCTTCGGGCGCCCAGGTCCCGTGACCGCCTACGCAGGCGCCTTCTGAGGCGCTGACGCACTCCGGCAGGCCGGCATTTGAAGCGCCGTCTCAGCGCAGTGCTTCTCCTGCTCGCGACCCCGGTCGCGGCAAGCTTGGTGAGCGGCTGCGGGGAACGCGACCGCACCGCGATCGAGCGCGAGCTGGAGGCGCTGCGCTCGTCGGACGGTCTGTACACAGCCCCGCAGATCAAGGCGCTCGCCGGGGACTCGCTGTCCGACACCGCGTACGCGAACGCCGCGCTGAGGCTGCTCGGCGACCGGCCGCACCTCACCCGCGCGGCGGTCGAGCGGCTGCGCCCGTCCGTCGACGACGATGCGGCGTGGCGGGCGTGGTACGCCGTGCTGCTCGCTCGCGCTCGAGCGCCGGTGCAGGCGCCGCCGCGCGCGGACGTCCTGCGGTTGTGGCGGACGCGGGCGTCGAGCGCCCCCGACACGACCAACGCCTCCGCGCGCGTTGTGGCGCTGACGGAGGTCAGCCGGGCGGTGGCCCTGCGCGCCCGCGATC
>JBOGYT010000025.1:0-6011 GCA_050696955.1 Solirubrobacteraceae bacterium
GATCCGTGCGAGGCCGCGCGGCGACATCGACGCGCGGCGCAGCACCGCCAGAGGGCGGATGAGCACCTCTACGCCGGCCGCCTCCAGGTCCGCGCGCAGCTCGCCGTCCATCGCGAGCACGACGAGCGCCCGGTAGCGCTCCGGATCCAGCCCCGTCGCCAGCAGGGCGAGCTGGCGGTCCGCTCCGTAGCGACCGGCCGAGGAGTGGAGGTACAAGACGGTGCGCGGGGCGGTCAGAGTTCCACCGCCAGCGCCTCGGCCAGCGCGCGCGGCACGCGGTCGGGGTGCAGGATGTGCGCGAGCAGCTCGAGCCCGTCGATGAGGCGCGGCCCGGGCCGCGAGAAGTACGCGGACGCGTTGACGGCGAGGACGCGCTTGGCGCCGAGGGCTCGCAGGCGGTCGGCGTACTGCTCGCCCTCGGCCCGCGCCCGCTCGGCGTCATAGCCGCACTGCATGAGCAGCACGACCTCGGGTTGCGCGGCCGCGACCGTCTCCCAGTCGCTCTGCTCCGACGGCTCGCCGGAGAGGCCGAGCACGTCGTCGCCGCCCGCCATCTCGATGAGCTGCGGCGTCCAGTGCCCGGCGACGAACACGGGGTCGAGCCATTCGAGCGCCGCCACGCGTGGCCTGCGCACGTCGCGCAGCGCGAGCCGGACGACGTCGGCGCGCCGCGCCGTCCGCGCGATGAGGTCGAGCGCCGCGTCCTTGGAATCCGTCGCCTGGGCGATCGTGCGCACGTCGCCGAGCGTCTCGCCGTACGTCTTGGGGTCCAGCGAGACCACGCTCGGCGGTCCGGGGAGCGCGAGCGCGAGCGCCTGCACCTCGTCGTGCGACACCGCGCACACGTGGCACAGCGCCTGCGTCACGATGAGGTCGGGCTCGAGCTCGTGCATCGCCTCGTCGTCGAGCTCGTAGATCGACTCGCCCTCGAGCGTGCGCTCGCGCACGGCGGCGTCGATCTCGGCCGCCGACAGCCCGGGAGGGAGCACGTCGCGGGTCACGTGCGGCCGGTTGAGCGCCTCCTCCGGATAGTCGCATTCGTGCGTCACCCCGACGACGTCGTCGCCGAGACCCAGGGCGAACAGCAGCTCGGTAGCGTGTGGGACGAGGCTGACGATCCGCATGAGAGGCAGGGTATGGCACGACTGAGCGACGCTGAGATCGATGAGCGGCTCGACGGCAGCGAGTGGCGGCGTGAGGGCGACACGATCGTCCGCGACATCGAATGCGAGAACTTCACGAGCGCGATGGCGCTCGCCAACGGCGTGGCCGATGCCGCCAACGAGGCCAACCATCACCCGGACATCCTCATCCACGGCTACAAGCACGTGCGCCTGACGCTGTCGACGCACTCCGAGGGCGCGATCACCGGCAACGACTTCGCGCTCGCGGACGCGATCGACGGTTTGACCTGAGATGGACCGGGGGAACGCGCTCGTGAGAAGGCCCGCGCGCTTGCTACCCTCGCGACGGCAGCGTCAATGAACGACGACCCTCCTCGAAGTCCCGGCCGACAGCCTAGGCCCGGCGACATGCCCGCCACTTGACCGCGCTGCTCCTCAGCGCGGTCGTCCTGCTGATCTTCGCCAACGGCTTCTTCGTCGCGGCGGAGTTCGCACTCGTGCGCGCGCGCCGCTCACGCCTGGAGGAGCTCGCCAAGAAGGGCGACCGGCGCGCCGCGCGCGTCGTGCGCCAGCTCGAAGACCTGAGCGAGTACCTCTCGGCCTGCCAGTTCGGCATCACCCTCGCCTCGCTGGGCATCGGCTTCCTCGGCGAGCCGGCGATCGCCGAGCTCATCAAGCCCGTGTTCGAGGACTTCTCCCACGCCGTCGCGGCGCCGGCGGCGATCGCGATCGCGTACATCCTCGTCACCTCGGGCCACATCACGGTCGGCGAGCAGGTGCCGAAGATCTACGCGATCGTCAACGCCGAGAACGTGGCCAAGCGGGTCGCCGCGCCGCTTGACCTGTTCAACCGGGTCATGCGGCCCTTCATCCACCTGCTCAATGCGGCATCCAACGCGATGCTGCGGCCGCTGGGCATCAAGGCCGACTCCGCCATGGAGGAGGGCGCGAGCCCCGAGGAGGTGCGCGCGCTCATCGCCCAGGCGCGCGCCGGTGGTCAGCTCGATCCTGGCGAGGCGGGGATGCTCTCCGGCGTCTTTCACCTCCACGAGCAGGAGGCGCGGCAGGTCATGACGCCGATCCCGGCCGTCGTGACCGTCGACCTCTCCGAGGACGTCGGCACCGCGCTGCGGCGCTGCATCTCGACCGGTCACACGCGCCTGCTCGTGACCGAGGAGCACAACCCCGACCGCGTCAAGGGGATCGTGCACTCCAACTCGCTGGCCCGGATCCTCATGGCGGATGGCCCGGAGGCGACGTTCGAGAGCGCCGTCAAGCCGGCACCGATCGTCCCCGAGACGAAGCCGCTGGACGACCTGCTCGCCGACCTGCAGCGCAACCGCTCGACGATGGCCGTCGTCGTCGACGAGTACGGCCGCGTCGCGGGCATCGTCACCGTCGAGGACATCATCGAGGAGGTCGTCGGCGAGATCGACGACGAGACCGATCCGGCCGGCGGCGACATCCGCAGGCTCGCCAACGGCGACTGGTTCGTCCGCGGGCATGTCGCGATCACCGACCTGCACGACTACGGCCTGCACCTCCCGGTCGACAGCGACGCCTACAACTCGGTCGGCGGCTTCGTCTTCGCACAGCTCGGGCGACTACCCAAGCGCGGCGACACGGTCACCGCGAACGGCTACTCGATCCGCGTCGAGTCGGTGCGCGAGAACCGCATCGAGGCCGTCCGGATCCGGCCGCGGAACCGGGAGCCCACGCCGGTGACGCCCTGAGTCCCACTAGACGACCTGCAAGCCGCGCGCTTGCGCGCCAGGATCGGCGTCGAGTTACCGCAAGTTCTGCGCCGCCGGCGCGTTCCCAGCAGTACCCCGCCTGTGGGACGGCGAGGGGGGCATAGGTGGATCGGGGTGGATCCACCGACCGCTAAGACACGACGGGCCCGCGTTCTGCGCGGGCCCGTCGCGTGCTTTGGGAGGAGGGTGCGAGGTACGTCGCGACCCGATCTTCCTCCGCAACGTGAAGCCGGATTAAGTTTTCGCCCGGCTACCGCGCGTAGAACTCCGGCGGGTACAGCCCCTGGCCGGTCTTGCGGCCGAGGACGCCCTCGGCGACGTGGTCGCGCAGGCTCTGCGGGACGTTTGCGCCGATCGCGTCGCCGATCGCCACCGAGACGTCGAGCCCGATGTAGTCCAGCAGCGCGATCGGGCCCATCGGGTGGGCGGCGCCGAGCTGCATGCACGTGTCGATCGACGCCGGCGGCAGGCCCGTCTCCTCCATGAAGTCCACGGCGCTGAAGAGGTACGGGAAGAGCAGCCGGTTGACGACGAACCCGGCGAGGTCCGGAACGTCCACCGCCTCCTTCTCGAGCGCGGCGCACAGGGCGGACGCGCGCTCGCGCGTCTCGTCCGTCGCGTTCTGCGGATAGGCGAGCTCGACGAGCTTCATCCGCGGAACGGGGTTGAAGACGTGCAGCCCGACGAAGCGCTCGGGTCGGCCCGATGCCTCGGCCAGCTCCGAGACCGACAGCGACGAGGTCGTCGTGCCGATCACGGCGTCGTCGGCCGCGATGTCGTTGAGCCGGCCGAGCAGCTCGGTCTTGAGCGCCGTGTCCTCCGAGATCGCCTCGACGACGAAGGTCGCGCCGGCCAGATCCTCTAGGGTCGTCGTGACCGTGACGTTCGCCGCGTCGTAGCCCTCGCCGAGCCGCTCGCACGCCTTCGCGATGGCCTTCGTCGCGCGCTGCGCCGACGCGTCCGAGCGCGCCCACAGCAGGTGTCCGTTGGTTCGAGTCGCGCAGGCCGCCAGGCCCGTCGCGATCGCCCCGCTTCCAGCGATGCCCAGCTTCTCCTCCACGTCACGCCCCCTTGGGTTGACCCGCAAATGACCCGCCAATCGGTCGAGTACCTTAGACGGCATGAGTGCACAACAGGGACGCGAGGTCGTGATCGTCGAGGCGGTACGCACGCCGATCGGGCGCGGCCACGCCGAAAAGGGCTACTACAAGGACACGCACCCAAACGAGCTTTTGGGCACGTGCTTCACCGAGGTCATCGACCGTGCCGGCATCGACGCCGCCGAGGTCGAGGACGTCATCGCGGGCTGCGTGCAGCAGATCGGCGAGCAGAGCTTCAACGTCGCGCGCAACGCGTGGCTGCAGGCCGGGCTGCCCATCGAGGCGGCGGCTACGACCGTCGACCGGCAGTGCGGCTCCGCCCAGCAGGCCGTGAACTTTGGTGCCGCGCTGATCGCCGCGGGCATCCACGACGTCGTCATCGGCTCGGGCGTCGAGCACCTGGGCCACATCCCGATGGGCGTCGGCTTCGCGTGGACCGAGCAGGTCGGATCGCCGTTTCCGCCCGCGCTCATGGAGAAGCACAACCTCGTCCCGCAGGGGCTGAGCGCGGAGATGATCGCCGACCGCTGGGAGATCCCGCGCTCCGAGCTCGACGAGCTCGCCGTGCGCTCGCACCGCCTCGCCCACCAGGCGACCGAAGAGGGCCGCTTCGAGCGCGAGATCGTCCCGTTCACCACGAACGGCAACACGTGGGTGAGCGATCAGGGGATCCGCCCGGACACGAGCCTCGAGAAGCTCGCCGAGCTCAAGCCGGTCTTCAAGCCAGAGGGCGGCAAGATCACGGCGGCGAACTCGTCGCAGATCTCCGACGGGGCCGCGGCCGTGCTGCTCATGTCGCGCGAGAAGGCCGAGCAGCTCGGCGTCACGCCGCGCGCGCGGATCGTCGATCAGACGACGGTCGGGGTCGATCCGGTGATCATGCTCACGGGCCCGATCCCGGCGACACGCAAGCTGCTCGAGCGCAACGGGATGGCGATCGGCGACATCGACCTGATCGAGATCAACGAGGCGTTCGCGCCGGTCGTGGCGGCCTGGCAGCGCGAGCTCGAGCCCGACATGGACCGCGTCAACGTCAACGGCGGCGCGATGGCGCTCGGCCACCCGCTGGGATCCACGGGAGCGCGCCTGCTGACGACGCTTCTGCACGAGCTCGAGCGCTCCAACCGCGAGACCGGCCTCGTGACGATGTGCTGCGGTGGCGGGCTGGGGACGGGCACGCTGATCCAGCGCGTGTGAGCTGCCTCACGACTAACCTTTTGTAGAGCTTTCGACGCACCCAAATCCGGTTAGGGTCGGCCCGATGCGACGTTGGAGCCGACCGCGCTGCGGGCCGAGACGGATCGGGCTGCTGCTGGTGGCGGCGTTTGCCGCCCTGCCAGCGGCTGCCCAGGCGGCGCCCGGGCTCGTCGCGGGCTACGGCTTCGAGGAGACGACCGGCACGACGACCGCCGACGCCTCGGGCAACGCTCATACCGGCACCCTGTCGGGCCCGACACGGATCACCACCGGGAGGTTCGGCAACGCCCTGTCCTTCGACGGCGTCAACGACCTCGTGACCGTCGCCGACGCGGGCGACCTCGATCTGACGACCGCGATGACGCTCGAGGCGTGGGTGTATCCGACTCAGGGCGGCGGCTGGCGCACGGTGATGATCAAGGAGCGCACGGGGAACCTCGTCTACGCGCTGTACTCCAGCGACGCCAACGGGCTTCCGAGCGCCTGGATGACGGCTCCCGGCGACGTGTCGGCAGCGGGCACCGCCGCGCTGGCGCTCAACGCGTGGACGCATCTCGCGGTCACGTACGACAGCGTCACCCTGCGGCTGTTCGTCAACGGCGCGCAGGTCGCGTCGCGAGCGTCGACCGGGTCGATGGGGGCATCGACCGGCGCGCTGCGCTTCGGCGGCAACACCGTGTGGCCCGAGTGGTTCCGCGGCAGGATCGACGAGATCCGCCTGTACGGCCGCGCGCTGACCACGGCGGAGATCCAGGCCGACATGAACGCCGCGGTCACCGGCGAGCCGCCCCCGCCGCCACCGCCGCCCCCGCCGCCACCGCCACCACCACCACCAC
>JBOGYT010000026.1:0-4987 GCA_050696955.1 Solirubrobacteraceae bacterium
GCCGGCACGACGAACACCGGCGCGATCGACCCGCTCGCCGACCTCGCGGAGCTGTGCCGCGCGCGCGGCGCCTGGCTGCACGTCGACGCCGCCTACGGCGGCTTCGCGACGCTGACCGAGCGCGGGCGCGAGCTGCTGCGCGGCATCGGTGCGGCGGACTCGGTGACGCTCGACCCGCACAAGTGGCTCTATCAGCCCTACGAGTGCGGAGCGCTGCTCGTGCGCGACGACCACGCGCTGCGCACCGCGTTTCAGATCACGCCCGACTACCTGCAGGATTCCTTCGCGGGCGACGAGGTGAACCTCGCCGACCGCGGGGTGCAGCTCACGCGCAACGCGCGCGCCCTCAAGGTCTGGGTCTCGCTGCAGTACTTCGGCCTGGAGGCGTTCACGGCGGCCATCGACCGCTCGCTCGACCTCGCGCGGCTCGTGTGCGAGCGCGTCCAGGCGAGCGACGCGCTCGAGCTCATGGCGCCGCCGTCGCTCGGCGTCGCCTGCTTCCGCCGCCGCTTCCCCGGCGCCGACCGCGGCGAGGAGGACGGCCACAACGCCGGGCTCGTCGTCGCGCTCGAGCGGAGCGGGCTCGGGCTCGTCTCCTCGACGATGCTGCGCGGGCGCTACGCGCTGCGCGTCTGCGTGCTCAACCACACGACGACGTCCGCCGACATCGAGCGCCTGATGGATTTCCTCGAGCGGGCGGAGCCGACGACGGTCGGCGCCGCGAGCGCCGCGGGCGCCACCGGGGGCTACCAGCGCGACCATCAGATCCGCACGGCGCCGCTGCGGCGGCGCAGCGCGGGCAGCGGCGAGTGCGGGGTCGCCGTCGACGAGCTCGCCGGGGTCGCGCTGTTCGCGCAGCTCGCAGCGAGCGACCTCGAGCGGATCGCGGCGCTCGCCCGGGTCGAGGCGCGCGGGCCGCGCGAGTCGATCGTCGAGCAGTGGGAGGCGTCGCTTGACTTCTACGTCATCGTCGCGGGGCGCGTCGAGGTGCTCGTCGACGAGGCGGTGATCGCCGAGCTCGCGGGCGGCGACTTCTTCGGCGAGCTCGGCGCGCTGGACTGGGGCGCGGGCGACGGCTATCCGCGCGTCGCGTCGGTGCGCACGCTGGAGGCGACGAAGCTGCTCACGTTCCCGACCGGGTCGATGAACGAGCTCGCCCGCGACCACCCGCCGATCGCGCGCGAGATCCGCCGTGTGGCGGCGCAGCGCCAGCGGATCAACCAGGGCGCGCGGTGAGCATCGGCGCGACGATCGACCGGGCCCGCATCGCCGAGCTGACCGAGCGCGAGTCGGCACGGCGCAACGAGCGAACGAGCGCGCCGGCGCGGATGTACGACCGCGCCTGCTCGAGGTCCTGACTCCCGACGCCTACGAGCACTCGAGCACCTCGACGCGCGGATCGTCAGCGGCTGCCGGCACGTCGTCGACAAGCACGGCCTGCCGGGTACG
This sequence comes from Solirubrobacteraceae bacterium, assembly GCA_050696955.1. Lineage (GTDB taxonomy): Bacteria > Actinomycetota > Thermoleophilia > Solirubrobacterales > Solirubrobacteraceae > CADCVQ01. Next base: position 1,450 of record JBOGYT010000026.1, read on the forward strand.
CGGAGGCGCCGCCGCCAAGGGCTGCGTGCTGTTCGCGCCCGCGACGGTCGTCGACGACGCGACGTTCAAGGCCCACCAGGACGCCGAGCTCAGCGAGCTGGCGTGGCTGTTGAACATGAACCGCGCCATCTTCATGACGCCCGGCCGCGAGGAGGAGTGGACGCTCCCGGTGGCCTACGCCGACGCGCACGTCGATCGCTTCGTGGCCGTGTTCGACGAGCTGGCGCGCGAGCTGACCGGCTGAGACTCGACGGTCGCGCTTTGACAGCGCATGCGGCGGGTACCAGACTCCCGCATCCAGCGCGTCCGGAAAAAGGGGGAAGAGATGCGCGCCTCAAGAGCCACGTTCGCAACCATTTCGGCGCTCGCCGCAGCGCTTGTGCTGGCACCGAGCGTGGCCGGCGCGCCCGCGCCCCGCGACCGGCTGGACGTCTACACCGGCGAGGTCACTCGCGATCAGATCGCCACGATCCTCGCGCTCGGCGTCGACCGTCACGAGCTCGAGGTCTCGGCGGTTGCGACGAAGCGCGGCGCCAAGGGCGTGGTGCGCGTCGAGACGATCCTCAGCGGGCGCCAGGCTCAGGCGCTGCGTCGCGCGGGCATCGCTATGACCGCGAAGCGGATCGGCGGCGATACGGTGGCCGAGCGCGCGACGGCGCGCGCCGCGGAGGGCCACGAGGTCTACAAGCAGTACGCCGGGCCCGGCGGCCTGAAGGAGGAGTTCGAGCAGGCCGCGGCGGCCAATCCGGCGATCGCCAAGCTCGTCACCTACGGCACGTCGATCAAGGGCCAGGACATCGTGGCGCTGAAGGTGACGAAGAACGCCCGCGCGCTGCCCGACGGCACCCGGCCCTCCGTCCTGTACCTCGCCGCCCAGCACGCGCGCGAATGGATCACCCCCGAGATGATCCGCCGCCTCATGCACTTCGTCCTCAACAGCTATCGCCGCAGCCCGTCGATCCGCCGGCTCGTGGACACGACCGAGCTGTGGTTCGTCCCGGTCGCCAACCCCGACGGCTACGACTGGACGTTCGAGCCGGGGCAGCGCCTGTGGCGCAAGAACCTGCACGACAACAACGGCGACGGCCAGATCACGCCCGGCGACGGCGTCGACCCGAACCGCAACTTCGCGACGAAGTGGGGCTACGACAACGAGGGCTCGTCCCCCGAACCGTCCAGCGAGACCTATCGCGGCGGCGGACCCAACTCCGAGCCCGAGACCAAGGCGCTTGACGCCTTCGTCGGCCGCGTCGGCTTCGAGTTCTTCGTGAACTACCACTCCGCGGCCGAGCTGCTGCTGTACGGAACCGGCTGGCAGGTCTCGACCCCGACGCCCGACGACATCATCTACGAGGCGATGGCCGGCGACGACGCGAACCCCGCGGTCCCGGGCTACGACCCCGACATCTCGGCCGAGCTCTACACGACGAACGGCGACACCGACACCCACATGACCGAGCGCTACGGCACGCTCGGCTTCACTCCCGAGATGTCGACCTGCGAGGCCGCCTCGGACAGCGTTCCCGACGACGAGTGGGACGCGGCGGATTGCGGCAGCGGCTTCGAGTTTCCCGACGACGAGGCGCTCATCGAGGCCGAGTTCCGCAAGAACATCCCGTTCGCGCTGTCGGCGGCGACGTCCGCCGACGACCCGGACGATCCCGAGTCGGTCGTCGGCCGCACGGCGGAGGACTTCCGGGTCGACAGCTTCGACGTCTCCTACGGCGACCCGCAGACGGTTGCGGTCGTGGCGAAGCGGGCCATCCGCAGCGTGCGCCTGAACTACCGCATCAACGGCGGCCCGATCAGGACGGTGGCCGCGCCCGAGTGGGCGGGCGGGGAGCGCTACGGCGACGAGAACGACGACTACTACGCGGAGCTCCGCGGCCGCGTGACGGGAGCCGACGCGGGCGACGAGGTCGAGGCCTGGTTCTCGGGCGTGAAGCCCGGCCAGAGCCGGACCGCGAGCAGCCACTTCACGTACACCGTGGAGAGCGACACCGGCGATCGGGTGCTCGTCATCGCCAACGAGGACTACACGGGCGTCAACCCGACGTATCCCGCGGGAACCGACGCGCCGAAGTACGCCGCCGAGTATGTGGCGGCGATCGAGGCGGCCGGCTACTCGGCCGACGTCTGGGACGTCGACGAGCAGGGCGTGCCGCACGACCTCGGGGTCCTCAGCCACTACGACGCCGTCGTGTGGTACCTCGGCGACAACCGGCTGACGCAGGACCCGGAGGACGAGCTCATATCGACGCCGTTCGGGCAGCTGCCCGACATCGCGGTGGCCGAGCGCCAGCAGTACCTCACGATGGCGGTGCGCGACTACCTCAACGAGGGCGGCAAGCTCATCCACGCCGGTGAGACGGCGCAGTACCAGGGGCTGCCGGGGATCGGCGACGCGGTCGGCGGCGTCTTCTACGGCCTCAACGGCGATCCGACCGCGGAGTGCGTCGTGACGACGATCCCGGGGTTCTTCGAGGACTGCCTGCTGCTCGCCGACGACTTCCGCCAGTACTACCTCGGCGGCTACACGCGGACGGACTTCAGCGACCCGGAGAGCGTGACCGGGATCGCCGATCCGATCAACGGCTTCGAGGGCGACCTCGGCGGCCCGGTCGTCGAGGGCGACAACCCGCTCGACGAAGCGGGGGTCTTCCAGCCGACCAGCGACGTGCTGCCGGTCGCCCAGTTCCCGCAGTTCGCCAGCCGCGGAGCGGCGAAGTACCCGCTCGGGGCGGGCAGCCCGTTCGCGCCGATCGAGGGCGAGCGGTACGCGGGGGCGCTGCACGCCGACGCGTCGTACATGCGCCTGACCAAGACGGTCAACCTGACGGCGGCCACGAGCGCGCAGCTGCAGTTCCAGCTGTCGCTCAACGCCGAGCCCGCCTACGACCACCTCATCGTCGAGGCCCGCACGGTCGGCCAGGAGAACTGGACGACGCTGCCCGATCTCAACGGCGGCACGACGACCGCCGCTCCGGCCGAATGCACCGACAGCGGCTTCCTGCTCGAGATGCACCCGTTCCTGCGCCATTACATCGGCGGGGCCGACTGCACCGGCCCCGGCACGAGCGGCACGTGGAACTCGTTCACCGGCTCGACCGGCGGCTGGGACCAGGTGGCGTTCGACCTGTCCGGCTTCCTCGGGCAGCAGGTCGAGCTGTCGATCAGCTACGTGACCGACCCGGGCACCGGCGGCATCGGCGCGTTCGTGGACGACACGCGCGTCGTCGTCGACGGCGCCACGACGGCCGACGGCTTCGAGGGCCAGACGAGCACCTGGACCGTCGGCGGCCCGCCCGCCGGCAGTCCGCCGAACGCGGGCAACTGGCAGATCGGCCCGCTGCTGTTCAACACCTATGCCGGCACATCCACCGACGACACCCTGCTGCTCGGCTTCGGGCTCGAGCAGCTGGCGACCGACGCCGATCGCGAGGATCTCGTCGACCGGGCGCTGGCGGACCTGATCGGGTAGCCGGGCAAGCGGATGAGGCGCGTCGCGCCGCCGGTGGTGCCCGCCGCGGCGCTGGTC
>JBOGYT010000027.1:0-13486 GCA_050696955.1 Solirubrobacteraceae bacterium
ACGCCGGCGCGATCGCCGGTGGCTCGGGCGGCTTTGCGGAGGCGTTTGCCGTGGACACGAGCGCCGCGACGATCGACGCGCTCCGGGACGCTGCCGATGCCGCGGCCTCGAGCCCGCAGGCGGTCGCCGAGAACTGGATCAAGGCCTATCCGTGCTGCCTGCAGACCCACGGCGCGATCGACGCGGCGCTCGCCGCCGGACCGGCCGCCCAGCGCAGCGAGCGGATCACCGTGATCGTTCATCCGCTGTCACGCAAGGCAGCGGCGCTGGACGGCGTCGCCGACGGCTTGCAGGCGAAGTTCTCGATCCCCTACCTCACCGCCTATTCGCTGCTGCACGGCGCGCCTGACCTCGACTCCTTCGCGCGGGTCGACCCGGCGGCATCCGCGCTCGCGACACGCGTGCGCGTGCGGATCGACCCCGCGCTCGCGCTCGCCGAGGCGGTGCTCGAGGTCGACGGCACCACGGCCGCGCGGGTGACCGCGCCGCTCGGCTCCCCCGCCAACCCGCTCGACCGCGAAGCGCTCGCCGGCAAGGTCCGCGCCCTCGCCGGCGGCGCGCTCGACGGGGCGCTCGACGACCCGGACCGGCCCGCGGCGACGCTCCTGGAGATGCTCCTGCGCTAGTGCTAGTGGGCCTTCTCCAAACATTCCACCGCAAATGCCGGGCGCCGATCACCCGCTGGCGGCGTCCTCGGTCGGGGCAATGGCGTTGCCATTGCACCCTCCCTGCGGCCTGGCCAGCCGGCGCCGGCATCCCGGCATTTCCGGCGCAACGTTCCGAGAAGACCCACTAGGAGGCGTCATCCGGCAGCGGGAAGTGCAGGCCGTGCTCCTCGCACAGCCGGTGCACGCTGCAGAAGTCGAACTCCAGGCCGTAGCGCGCCCCGACCTCCGGGGGCGGCGCCGTCCCCTCCGCGAGCTCCTCGAAGAAGCGCTCGAAGCCGGCCGGCGAGATGATCTCGAGGATCCGGCACGGCGTGTCGCCGGCGTTCCAGAACGTGTGCCACTCGCCGCGCGGCTTGAAGACGAGGTCGCCGACCTCCGCGTACACGACGTCGTCGCCGAGCTGGGCGCCCATCCGCCCCTCGAGCACGAAGCTGTACTCGTCCTCGTTGGCATGGCGATGCAGGGGCGCGCACAGATGCCGCGGCGCGATCGGGTGCTCGACGAGCGAGAAGTCGCCGCCCGACTCCTCGCCCCAGATCATGAAACGCACTCCGAGCCCGCCGAGGTCGACGGCCTTGCCTTCCGTGGGCCCGACGATGCGCGGGCCGCCCGACCCGTCGAAGCGCTGCGTTGACGTCGGTGTCGCTGCCGCTGCTGCCTGCATGGCCGTGCTCCTCAAATTCGTTGAACGGACTGTTGCACGAACATAGCGGTGGGCCACCATGTATGTCAAGATGGTTGAACACCATGTCTTCTGAAAGTGGCGCGAAGCCGCGCACATACGAGAAGCGCCGGCGCGCCGAGCAGGAGCGGGAGACCCGCCGGCGCATCACGGAGGCCACGGTCGCGCTGCACGGAAGCGTCGGCCCCGCGCGCACGACGATCAGCGCGGTGGCCGAGGCGGCCGGCGTTCAGCGCGCGACCGTCTACCGCCACTTCCCCGACGAGGCCGCGCTGTTCGCGGCCTGCTCGGCGCACTGGGCGGCGGACCACCCGCGACCCGATCCCTCCGGCTGGGCGGCAATCGAGGACCCCGACGAGCGGCTGCGGGCCGCGCTCGGGGCGTTCTACGCGTTCTACCGCAGCGGCGAGCGGATGCTCTCGAACGTCATGCGCGACGCCGAGGCGATCCCCGCCCTGCGCGCCATCGGCGAGCGCAACGCCGGCGCGATGGCGGCGCTGGTGGAGCGGCTCGATTCCGGCCGTCCGAGCGCGCGCGCCGAGCTGCGCCAAGCCGCGATCGCGCTGGCGCTCGATTTCCGCACCTGGCACCTGCTCTCCCGGCGCGGCCTGGACGACGAGCAGGTGGTGGCGCTCATGGCGCGGGCGGTGGCGTGCGCCGACGGCGCGGCCGTCAGCCCGCCAGGACCGGCAGCAGCGCCGCGAGCTTGACGTCGGTCTCGGCGAGCTCCGCGGCCGGATCGGAGTCCCGCACGACGCCGACGCCGGCATAGCAGCGCGCGACCCGGTCGCTCAGCAGCGCGCAGCGCAGCGCGACGCAGAACTCGCCGTCCTCGTTCGTATCCGTCCAGCCGATCGGGCCCGCGTACCAGCCGCGATCGAGCCCCTCCAAGGCGGGGATCAGCGGCTCGGCGACCTCGAACGGCTCGCCGCCGACCGCCGGCGTGGGATGCAGCAGCCCGGCGAGCCGGACCGCGCTGATCGGCCGCGTGAGCTGGGCGCGGATCGGGCTCGCGAGATGCTGGATGTTGGCCATCTTCGCGAGCACGGGCTCCTCGGCGGTCGCGACCCACACGCTGTGCGGGCGCAGCGCCCGCTCGATCCGGCGCGCGACGATCGCCTGCTCCCGGCGGTCCTTGTCGGAGCGCAGGAGCTGCTCGCCGAGGTGGTCGTCGACCGACGGGTCGGCGCTGCGCCGTGTCGAGCCGGCGAGCGCGAGGGTGCTCGCGCGCATCCCGTCGCGACGGATGAGCAGTTCGGGACTGGCGGCGACGAACGCGCTCGCGCCACGGCCGGCACAGAAGACGAAGCACGACGGGAAGCCCTCGCGCAGCACGGCGAAGATCGCCGCCGGATCGTGCGCGGCGGGCGCGTGGACCTGCACTTCTCGCGCGAGCACGATCTTCTCGATGGCCCCGGTGCGGATGCGCTCGACCGCGCGCGCGACGGCCCCCTCGTAGTGCTCGGGCGGCGTGCTGGCCGCGATCTCGTACTGCCCGATGGGATCGGGGTCGAGCAGCGGCAGCGACCCGTCGTGCAGCTCGTGCAGGCGCCGGTCGACGCGCGCGAGCAACTCATCGGCCGTGTCGTCGGGCGCAGCGAGGACGGCCACGGTGAGGCGTACATCGTCGCCGCGCCGGGCGAGCGCGACCTCGGGCACGTGCAACGAGGCCGGGGCAAAGCCCTTCCACGGCGGGCTGGCCCCGCCGTCCGGCGCGAACGCGAACCCCCCGACGGCGATGAGCCCGAACCCGCCGTCCGCGGCGTCGCAGTGCGCCTCGGCCGCGAGCGCGCGCCAGCGAGCAGCGACAACCTCAAAGCGGTCCGGGCCGGAAGCCTCGATCGCAACGACGCAGCCAAGCGCCGCGACCGCCGCACGATCGCGCTCGGGCTGCTCGGTGCAGAACCACGGCTCCCCGGCCCGCCGCGACGCGAACACCACCGCGCTCGGATCGACGTCATGGGCGACCGCCACCGTCAGCGCCGCAAGGACGCCCGGCGACCCGCGCCGCCGGGAGCGCCGCACCGCCCGCTCGATCCGCGTGCGCAGCCGCGCGCGGTCGGCGTGCGCGAGCGCGAACGGCGCCCCGTCGCGCGTGCCTGTGAGAGCCATCAGGCGAGTGTAAGGACGGCGGCAGCCGTGCTGGTCGCCCTCATGCCGCGCGCGACAGGCGCCTCGGCCATCTCCAGCACAGTGCCGCCATCCGCCGGCGCTCGAGCGCGGGCTGCAACGAGGCGATGATGAAGAACACCGCAGCAGGCTGAGTGGGTCCACCGCCGCAACGTATGCCGGTGCGACGAGGACCCAAGGCCCAGCCGGCTCAGATTGATCAGCGGATGAACGCGATCCCGGAGTCGCCGGCCACCGAAGCTGCCTTCGAGGCGCTGTAGTGCTGCCACGTGACCTCGCCGACGTTGGGCGCGTGCATCTGGGTGATCGCGAACGAGCCATCGGACGCGACCGTTTCGACGACGGCGACGTGGCCAGCGGTGCCGGCGCCGTTGCTGCCCGCCGCCGTCACCATGATCGCGCCGACGACCGGGGTGTGCGAGACGGCCATGCCGGCTTCGACGGCGTGCTGGGTCCAGTACTTCGCGTCCCAGCTCGTGATGACCTGGTCGGGTCCGACACGGTCGTAGCGGCGCATGTATCCGTTCTGCACGATGTCCGGGCGGCGACGCTGCGCCCAGTCGGTGCACTGACCGTTGCGGAACGAGGTGACGACCATGTTGCCGTAGTTCTGCCACCACTGCTGCGCCTGCGGGCTGGCTGACAGGATGGGACGCGGGAACGGCGCGGTCGACGGCGTGAGCGTGGTCGCCGCGGTGGCGGGCGCGTCGACGATCGGCTCGCTTTGGACGGCGCTGATGCTGATGCGGCCGCGCAGGAGCCCTCCGCGTGCCTTGCGGTTGCTGGCGCGGCGAGCGACCCTGGCGCGGGTGCTCAGGCGGCCGGTCGTGCATCGCAGTGACAGCGCGTGCCCGCCCGGGCGTGCCCGTCGCGAGACGCGCCCGCTGATGGCAAACCTGCCGGCGCCCGACGTCGTGACCTGCAGCCGGCGACCATCGACGCTCAGGCGGCATGTCTGCGCCGCGTCAGCCGTCAGGCGCAGCTTGAGCATCTGGCCCGGACGCGCCTGCTGGTTGCGCGGGGTCAGCGTGAGCTCGCTGGCTTGCGCCCCGGCCGGCAAGAGGGCGATGCAAACGATCGCGATCGCCAGCCCCAATGGCGCGGGAACTCGGGTCCTTCGGCGCGTGTGCATGGCCTACCTCCGGGTCGGGTGCACCACCCGACCCTTCGGTAGCCCGGCCGACTCAGTGAGTCCCGTGGCGTTGCGGACCCGTCTCGCGACGGGGGTGCCCTTTCGGGGAGGTGCAATTGCTGTCTGACAGTCCCTACGGCGCCGCCACGCTCAATGCTCAGGCCCTGCGCCAGCTGTGGACGTATGGACGATCAGCGCGCGTCGGGACGCAAGTAGCCGGGTGCGCGCTTGCGGCGTCCGCGTCTAGATCCGAACGCCCTCGTTCAAGTGATCTGCTTCGCGGGCCGACTCGAATCATGAGCACTGAACTGCGGCGGGGACGCGTCTGCCCGCCACCGAAGGGACCTCGATGCCACAGACCCCAGTGGAGTACCGATTGCACGACCCGGCGCATTCGCCGCCCGCCGTCCTGTCCCACAGCGACGGCGACGGCGGGGTCGACGCGATCATCGCGCGGGCCGCCGAGGCTGCCCGCGAGATGCTCGGCATGGACATGGCCTATGTCGCCGACACGCGTCTCGGGCTGCAGGACTACCGCGTCCTGACCGGTGACGGCGAGTCCTTCGGGGCTGCCGTGGGTCGGCCGATCGCGCTCGAGGGCACGTACTGCCAGCAGCTGCTGAACGGCCGGCTTGACAACATCGTGCGCGATGCCCGCTCCGATCCGGAGGTGTCCGGGCTCGCGATCACCGAGCAGGCGGGCATCGGGTCATACATCGGCGTGCCCGTGGTCTTCTCGGACGGGCAGGTCTACGGAACGTTTTGCTGCGTCAGTCACGAGCCCGAGCCGGAGCTGCGCGATCGCGACGTTCGCTTCATGCAGGTCTTCGCGCGCCTGATCGCCGACCAGCTCGCGGACGAAGCGCGTCAAGCCGAGGACCGCCGGTTGGAGATGACCGCGGCGAACGTCCACGCGTTGCTCACGGCGCTCGCGGCCCGCGACGGCTACACGGAAGCGCACTCCCAGGCCGTCGTCGCGCTCGCGGTGGACATCGCCCGGAAGCTGGGCGTCAGCGACCAGAAGCTGATGGATGTCGAAAACGCCGCGCTGCTGCACGACATCGGCAAGATCGGCGTGCCCGACGCCGTCTTGCACAAGCCCGGCAAGCTCACAGCCGCCGAGTGGGACATCATGCGCCGCCACCCGATCATCGGTGAGCAGATCGTCAGCTCGATGAAGCCCCTCGCCCATCTGGCGCCGATCGTGCGCGCCGAGCACGAGCGCTTCGACGGCCGCGGCTACCCCGACGGCCTCAGGGGCGGGCAGATCCCGCTCGCGTCGCGCATCATCCTCGTCGCCGACGCATACCACGCGATGATGTCCGACCGGCCGTACCGCGCCGCGCTCGGCCACGACGCCGCACTCGCGGAGCTCAAGCGAAACGCCGGGAGCCAGTTCTGCCCGGCCACCGTGCGCGCCGCGCTGGCCGCGCTGCGCGACCGCGACTAGATGACTGATGCGTATCCGGTGTGCTCCACGTTGGTCCGCGCGATGGTCGGCTGCGATTGGCGTGGCGGGTCAAGCGAACAGCATCGATAACGGGGTGGGTGCCTGATCGCGTGGCGCTCGGTGCCGGCGCGGCGATCGAGATGGATAAGACGCACGTATACCGTGCGTTTGGGCCATCTCGATCCGCATGCGATGTGCGCTCGATCGAGATGGCTGAAGACCGCGGATATCGCGGTCTTCGTACGTCTCACCGACGAGCGGGCGGCCGAATCGCGATGCCACAGCCCCACGTTGCCGCGGTAGTTAGACCAAACCGGATACGCACTATCGCGCTACACAGGCGAGCTGGCGATGCGGGCGCCTGCGCGGCAGAGGTCGCGGCCGCTAGCATCGCGACCGTGCCGAGGGCGAGCGACGCGTCCAGCTACGACGCAGTCCTGTACCCGCCGCGCCCGTTCGTCCAGACGCATCCCGACCGGCTCGCGACGCTGGCGACGCTGTTCGGCCTGGACCCCTCGCCGCCCGGCCGCTGTCGCGTGCTCGAGCTCGGCTGTGGCGCCGGCGGAAACCTGCTGCCGATGGCCGCGACGCTCCCGGGCGCCACGTTCGTAGGGATCGACAACGCGAGCGCCCCGATCGCGCGAGCCCGGTCGCTGACCGAGCGCCTGGGCCTGACCAACGTCCGCTTCGACGAGACCGCGATCGAGGAGTACGAGCCGCCCACCGAGGGCTTTGACTACGTCATCGCGCACGGCGTGTACTCGTGGGTGCCCGAGTCCGTTCGCGACGCGCTGCTCACACTTTGCGCCCGCGCCCTGTCCGAGCACGGCGTCGCGTACGTCAGCTACAACGCGCTGCCCGGCGGCCACCTCCGCCAGGCGCTGCGGGAGATGCTCGACTACCACCTCTCCGAGGTCTCGGCGCCCGCCGAACGGATCGCCACCGCACGCGGCTTCCTGGACCTCCTGGGCGCGGCCCATGACGCGGACGACGATCTCGCCGCGACGCTCGGGCCGGAGGCCCGCGCGGTCTCAGGTCACGACGACGCGCTGCTCTTCCACGACACGCTCGCCGAGTTCAACCGGCCGCTGTACTTCCACGAGTTCGTGTCGCGCGCCAAGGCGAAGGGCCTGCAGTTTCTCGCCGAGGCCCAGTTCTCCGAGATGCAGGTCGGCGCGCTGCCGCCGTCGTTGCAGCGGACGCTGCTTGCGATCCCCGATCCGGTGCGCCGCGAGCAGTACCTCGACTTCCTCAAAGAGCGCAAGTTCCGCCAGACGCTGCTCTGCCACGCCGGCCGCACGCTGGAACGACCCCCGCGCCCGGAGACGCTGCGCAGCCTCGCGGTCTCCGCCGCGTTGCGCCGGAAGGCCGACGAGGACAGCGGGAGCGTCACCTTCTTCGGCCCCGGCACCGCCCACGTGACCACCGAGCACCCGCTGGTCACGCGCATCCTGGGGGCGGTCGCGGGAAGCTGGCCGTCGCCAATCTGGATCCGGGAGCTTGGCAGCGAGCGCGAGCTGCCGGCGATCTGCGACGCGCTGCTGCGCAGCTTCGGCGCGAACCTCGTGCGCCTCCACGTCCACCCGCCGTTCGTGAGCACGTGGCCGCTCGAGCGTCCGCGCGCGAGCCCGGTGACGCGCCTGGAGGCGGCCGACGGGACGATGCTGACGACCGTGCGCCACACGCACTACGAGCTCGACGACGATCTCGGCCGCCGGATCGCCGCCCTGCTCGACGGGACCCGCGACCGCGCGGCGCTGCTTGCCGCCCTGCGGGAGGACGGCGCGCCCGCGGACGGCGAGCTCGCAGCGGCGATCGACGCCTCGCTCGCGCGGCTCGCGGGCGCGGGGATACTGATCCGCGGCGACACCGACCGGGAGAACGAATGATCGAGCTCGACGTCACGACGACCAACCGCGCCGTCGGCGACAACCTCATCAGCTCGAACGTGATCGCCTATCAACAGGACCTCGGCGTTGCCCTCGCCGCCCTCGGGTTCTTCGTGGACGACCTTCGTGCCACGTATCTGCGCCGCTCACGCCAGCTCATGCTCTGGCCATACGACGACGATGGCCGGCTGATCGGCGAAAATGTCTGGGAGGTGGACCCGTCCGGAGCCGAGATCATCACGCTCGATCGCGCCGACGTGCTCACACCCGAGTCGGCTCGTGAGCTCCTGGAGCCCCTGATCCATCCGCTGCCACCGTTCGACGAAGCGGTCATGGGAATTCGGTACTAGCTGGCTGGTCGCCGCTGAGCGAGCAGGAAGACCTTGACGCGACCAACGCCCGCGAGCGTGAGTTGCGCTTGGCCGCTGATCGTGCACGTCTCGGCCTTGCCTGCGGGCAGTGTGAGCGGCACGATGGCCGGTGGGGTCAGCGTGAGCGTGTTCGATGTCGTCTTCGCCCCGCTGGCGAACAGGCAGACGACGTTCCAGTTGATGCTGACCGGCTGCTTGGGCGCCGCGCCGACTTGCATGCTGACGCGCGCAGGTCGCTTGATCGAGCCGATGGCTTGTGCGAGTGCGTAGTTCCTGACGGCGCGATCAGACGCGAACCTGACCGTTGGGCTCGCGGCGGGCTGCTTGGGCGCGCGCGCTTGCTTGGGCTTGGATTTGGTGCGCGTGGCACCCGTCGTCGCTTCCGTCCGGGTAGCGGGCGCATCGCCGTCTTCGCCTGAGCGCGGCGCGATGGCGGTGGACACAGCGGCGGTTGGTGTCTCGTCGTCGCCGCTGGTCAAGACGAAGAACGCGCCGACCAGGATGCCTGCGCACAGCACGATCACAAGCAACCGCCGCGGGCGGAGCTTGCTCGTGACTGTCCGTGCCAGCGTCTTCACAATGCCCTCGACGCGGCGGTGAGCCGCTCAACCAGGCTACGCGCTGCCGACGCCCCGCGCGGCGCTCGTTGTGTCGCCGGGTAGCGCCGGTCGCTGATCCACCGCGGCTGCGAGGCTGCCGGACAGGCACGGTGCGGTTCGGGTAGCTGATCGTGTCGCGACCAGCCCCGCCGTCGAGCTTGTCGGCGTCCACCGCGGCGCGATCTCGCACCCACACAGAACGCGCGCGTCGCGCGTCGAGCGTCGTGCACCTTCGGCTGCCCCAACAGGCAGACCGAAGGCACGGCTTGACCTGCGCCGGGCCCAAGGAAAGACTCTGCGTCGTGTACGACAGTCAGCACGCGGGTGACGCCGAGGCTGCGCGGACCAGACGCGGCGATGGCCCTCCTCGAGCCCGCCCCGCCGAGACCAGCGCTCCCCGGCACGTGGCGCAGCTCCTCTCGTTGCAGCGTGCCGCGGGAAACCGTGCAGTGTCCGGGCGGGTGCGCCGCCTGTCCGATGGACACGCGCCGGCGGCGCGGGACGGGACGGGCCTGCCGCCGAGCCTGAAGTCCGGTGTCGAGTCGGTGTCCGGAATCGCGATGGACGGCGTCGAGGTCCACTACGGCTCGTCGCGCCCCCAGCAGATCGGCGCGCTGGCGTATGCGCAAGGCAGCGACATCCACGTCGCGCCGGGGCAGGAGCAGCACGTGCCGCACGAGGCGTGGCACGTCGTCCAGCAGGCACAGGGCCGCGTGCCGCCGACGACGCGCCTGGAGAACGGCACCGCCGTCAACGATGACGCGGGGCTGGAGCGCGAGGCGGACGCGATGGGGGCACGATCGCTGGAGCACGCCGAGGCCGGCGATGGAGCCGGCACCGCGCCGCGAGCGCTGGGATCGCTGCGGCGCACGGTCGTGCAGCGGCTCAACGGCGCTGTCCCGCAGAACTTCCGCATATCCAACACCGCGTCCAGCAACGCGGAGTGCTCGGTCACCACCGACCTCGCGTGGGACAGCAGCAACGGCAACCCTGCGGACCTGGCGGACTTCCAGTCACGCGAGCGGATCACCTTCAACCACAACCCCGTGCTCGACATGCCCTGCTACGGGGGACCGCTGCCGTTCGGGATGACCCTGGTCGGCAACGTCCTGACGAAGCCCGTCGGCGTGATGTCGGCTCCGGGCGGTGTGGACAAGCACAGCGGCGCCGGCAACGCCCCGAAGTTCACGTACGGAGGCCAACCGAACCTCACGCGCGCCGTCTGGACCCTCATCGGAACGCAGTACTACCAGACGAAGCAGAACGCATCCGCGGTGTGGGTCAATGCCGCGGGCCCGTTCGTCATCACGCGCACGATGACCCAGGTCGGCGACGACTTCTCGCTGACGATCTCGAAGACGGGCGCAGGCTGCAACGTCGCCGCCGGGCCGACGCCCATCAAGCCGGAGACGTCGACGGCGATCCAGGCCGCCGGTGCTGCCCGCGGCGACCAGACGGCCGACTGGAACGCCACGCGCAACCAGCTCCTGAACGCAAACGTTGGTGCCAACAAGCCGGCGCTGAACATCAACGCGATCGCCACCGACGTCCGGAACAACCCGCAGGGACATCCGGTCACCGTCGACTACGAGTACACGAGCCCGGCCGTCCCGGGCCATGCGTTCGCGGCGTCGTACATCATCCCGCCGGCGTGGCGCACCACGATCTACCAGAAAGCCCGCGAGGCGATCCGCGGCATCATCGACAACGCGCTCACCGGCGCCGCGCCGCCGACCCAGTTCATCATCACCATCTTCCGCTGCGCGGGCGTGCAGCAGCAGGCGCTGAAGACCAGCGAGAACGGTGGCACGTTCCGCATCCTCCTGCGGGCCGACAAGCTGATCGACATGGGGCAGTGGGGGCAGGACGTCACCACGTCGATGGCCGGGCGCGAGAGCCAGCGCGCGTTCTTCGACAAGAACAAGCGCAGGCGCTTCGCGAAGGCCGTCACCACGCACGAGATGGGACACATGCTGCATGCCCACTCGGCGTTGAACACCTTCCTCATGTCGACGATGATGCCCGCCAATATCCCGCTGATCGCTGCGCTGGATCCGCTGCGGGCCGAGAAGATCCACATCTGCAACGTCAACGGCGATGTCGTCAACGCGCTCAACCTCAAGGGCTACAAGCAGAAGTGGACGTACGCGATCGGCAATCCCGGCGAGGTCGTGCCGGAGGTGTTCACCGCGATCCAGCACGGCCGGAACGTTCCCAAGGGCCTGGCGGCCGTCTACGTCGCATACGGCGGCATTCGCGGCGGCAACATCGACACTGCGCTCCAGCAGAGCTTTGGCGGCCCGATCCCGGCGATCCCCGAGCCCGAGGACTGCATCCCGATCATCAACGCGCCCTGACCGTCGGCCGGAGGCGATCGTGGCTACAGCGCGCCCAGCGGATCCACGTTCGCGCCGCGCAGCAGGAGCTCCCAGTGCAGGTGGGGGCCGGTCGCCGCGCCCGTTGCGCCGACGCCGCCGATCCGGGCGCCGGCGGCGACGAACTGTCCGCGGCTCGCGCTGATCGTCGACAGGTGGGCGTACAACGTGCGCAGGCCGAAGCGGTGGCGGATGATGCCGACGTTGCCCCAGCCACGGCCGTAGCCGACGAAGGTCACTGTGCCGAAGCCCGCGGCCGTGACCCGCGGTCGCAGGTACGCGAGCAGCGTTGGGAGATGGCGGTCGTAGAACGCAGCGAATGCTGCGGGGTCGCGAGCCGCCGCGACCAGGAGGTCGCGGTCGTCGAGGGAGCTCAGCCTGCGCAGTCTCATCATCGGGTTGTACGCGCCACGCCGTGATTTGTGACCGTCGCGCAATGATCACGGTCCGAAGCGAGAGTCGCCGGGCTACCCGCGCCGCGCTTCCCAGCTGAAGCCGCGCACGGCGAGCACGGCGCCCGCGGCCGCCCAGATGACCACGATCGCCAGGTCTGACAGGTGGTCGGCGAACGACGCCCCGCTGACCATCGCCGCCGACAGGCCGTCGATGAGATGCGTCAACGGCAGCGCCTGGGCGATGTCGCGCAGGAACGCGGGTGCGGTGTCGGCGTCGTAGAAGACGCCGCTGATGACGATGACCGGCAGGAAGATCGCGTTGACGTAGGCCGGCGCGGAATCGAAGTTCGGGATCGCGTGCGACAGCGCGACGCCGAGCGCCGCGAAGCAGACGACGCCGGCGGCGGTGAAGATCACGAGCGCTCCCCATTCCCTCGGCAACCCGACGTCGAAGACGAGCGCGCCGGCGCCGATCACGATCGACAGCTGGATCGCCGTGTTCGTCACCGCGTGGCCGGCGAGCCCGCCGAGGTAGGCGCCGCTGGGCAGCGGCGTCCCGCGCAGGCGCTTGAGCACGCCCTGCTCGCGCAGGAAAACCATGTTCATCGCGAGCGCGACGAACGTTGTGGTCATGATGCTCATCCCTGCGATGCCGGGGACGATGATGTCGAGGTCCTGCTGGCTGCCGGCGAAGATCGCGCCGAACAGCGCCAGGAACAGCAGCGGCAGCACGAAGTTGAAGAAGGCCGCGCTGGGGTTGCGCCAGAACATCTTGCGCTCGAGGCGGTACTGGCGCCATGTGAGGGAGAGCGCGTCGCTCATAGGGCGGTCTCCTCCTCGGCGCCCGCGGCGGCCTCGCCCGCGGCCTCGGCGGTCAGCTCGAGGTAGACGTCCTCGAGCGACGGCCGGCTGACGCTGAGGTCCTCCAGCCCGACGCCGCGCGCGAGCGCCGCGCTCGTGAGCTGGTGCAGGAGCGCCGTCGGATCGTCGGTCTGGCGCGTCGCGAGCTCGCCGGACTCGTCGCGCCAGCTCACGCGGTAGCGCGAGGACGCGCCGACGCCGAGCTGTGCGGGCGCCCCGACGGCGAGGATCCGCCCGCCGGTGACGATCGCGACGCGATCGCACAGCGCCTGCGCCTCGTCGAGGTAGTGCGTCGTCAAGAGGACGGTCTTGCCGAGGTCGGCGAGCGCGCGGATCGTGTCCCAGGCCGTGCGCCGCGCCGCCGGGTCGAAGCCGGTTGTCGGCTCGTCGAGGAAGACCACCTCGGGATCGCCGACGAGCGCGATGCCCAGATCGAGGCGGCGCTTCTGGCCGCCCGAGAGCGTCTTCACCTGCTCGTCCCGCTTCTCGGCGAGCCCGACGAGGCCGATCACCTCGTCGAGGTCGCGCGGATGCCGGTAGTAGCCGGCGAAGATCCGGTGCACCTCGCGCACGGTCAGCACGGGCCAGAGCTCCGACTGCTGCAGGACGACGCCGATCCGCTCGCGGAACGCGCGCTCCGCCCGGCCGGGGTCGAAGCCGAGCACGCGCACCTCGCCCGCGTCGCGCTGCCGGTAGCCGTCGAGGATCTCGACCGTGGTCGTCTTGCCGGCGCCGTTCGGGCCGAGCAGCCCGAAGACCTCGCCGGCGGCGACCTCGAAGTCGATGCCGCGCACGGCCTCGAGCGGGCCGTACGACTTGCGCAGCCCGCGCACCTCGACGGCCGCGCTCACAGCTCCACCACGCAGTGGCCGGCCGGTGGGAAGCGCACCTCGCCGGCACCGAGTCGCGACGCCACGATCCCGCAGTCCGGCTG
>JBOGYT010000028.1:0-5504 GCA_050696955.1 Solirubrobacteraceae bacterium
ACGCGCACGAGCGCGATCGCGCGCCGGCCGGCGAGGTCGAAGCTCTCCAGGCGCGCCGGCGCGCAACCGCCCAGCGCCGCCGCCGAGGGCACGTCGCGCAGCCCGGTCGTGGCGCAGCGCGGGCCGAGCCCGCGCACGATCCGCCGCTGGATCTCGGCCGCGCGGCCTGACTCGATGAGCTGCTCGCAGACCGCCCACGCGAGCGCCTCGAAGGCGGCCGGCCTGCGCTTGATCCGCAGCCACGGCGCGCGGCGCAGCGACGGCCCGACGAGCGGGTCGTCGTGGTGGCGCTCCCAAAACGGCCGCAGATCGTCGTCGACGGCGAGCGCGAAGCGCATCCGGGCGATCGCCTCCTCGGCGTCCGCGCGATCGGACGCCCAGGCCCCGAAGAGGACGCACCGCCGGCCGGTCTGCGCGACGCGCACGATCGCCGGGCGGTGCTCGATGTGAAGCAGGCGCTCGAGCACGCCGCCGCGGGCGCGCATGACGCCGTCCCGGCCGCCGTGCGGCGGTAGGCGGAACGCCCAGCGGGGGACGACTTCGACGCGCAGCTCGACCACTTGTCGGCCGCACGCTACGCCGCCGGCAGGACGCCCGCGCCGGGGAACCCGCAAACAGCATCGATACAGGACTCGGGAGGGCTGAGCTCTCGACGGCGGTTGGAGATCCCGGGGCCGCGGGCGGTCGCCGCGGGCGGTCGATGTCGGATTCTCCCCGCCATCCGGGGTCGATCCGACATTCGCATCGCGGGGACGACGCGGGTGTCGGATTCTCCCCGGCATGCGGGGCCAATCCGACATTCGGCCCGCGGACGCACGATTCCGCCCGAGCCCCGTCCCGATCCTTCACCGATGCCGTTCGCTCGCCCCGCCGAGCGGCCCGCGGACGCTACTTGCGCTCGCCCAAGACGTGCACGTCGACCAGGAACGACCGGCTTGCCAGCACCGGCGCCAGCATCCGCCCCTTCCGCCGCGCCATCTTGCGCATGCGACGCCGGCGCAGCAACGCCACGACCGTCGCGCCGGCGACCGCGCTCGCGCCGACCACCGCCGCGGTCTGCACCACCGCGGGCGTCAGCGCCCCCGGCGGGCGAGGCGACTCGACGTAGTGCGCCTCCGGCCCCGCGAGGACCGGTGTGCCGTTCAGCACCTCCGCCGCTTCATCGCTCACGGGCTCACCGCCTTGCCTGCCAGCAGCCGGTCGCCGGTGCCCAGCATGTCGCCGAGCTTCGTGAACTGGAGGTGGTCGAGGTAGTAGTGCTGGAGGAGCGTCGACAGGATCACGATGTAGTACGCCTTCTGCAGGTCGACCCCGAACGCGCCGTGGATGACGAGCACGAGCGCGCCCGCCAGCGCGGTCAGCGCGACGGCCAGGCCGTAGAAACGCCACGGCCGGTCGGGCCCGTTCATTTCCGCTACGAAGTGGTTGTCGATCTCTCCGCGCTCCTTGCGCATGGCCATCAGGAACCAGACGAGGGCTAGATATTGAAGGGAGTGCCAGACGTTGAAGCCCTGGAAGGCGACATCGCTGTTCGGAAACAGCGGCAACGTGAAGCCGATCACGATCGTCAGGCCGATCAGCAGCACGCTGGGCACGAGCAGCGTCCCGTTTCGGTAGTCGCGGATCGACTTACCCACCCACAGGACAAAGAACGTGCCGAACGCCGCGCTGATCACGAAGATCTGCAGGTCGGCGACGAACCCGTGCGTCGCCCACTCGGGGACGTAGAGCGGCGTCCCGCCGAGCTGAAACGAGCCCTCGAGGATCTGCGGCGTGGCGACCGGATACAGGCACAGGAAGACGACGCCGTAGTCGATCACGCGCTCCTTCAGCGGCCGTCGCAGCGGCCCCTTCGCCACGTAGCAGTCGTTGATGTACGTGATCTGGTGCAGCACGTGGATCGAGGCCCACATGAAGAAGACGGTCAGCAGGACCTGGATGTTGACGAAGGCCATGATCGTCACGATCACGGGGATCGCCAGCGACGCGGCGAGGAAGCGCCGGTGCCGGCGGCGGTAGTTCGGCTCCATGAACGTGTACGTGAACGTCGAGTACAGGTGCGGGCCGCCGATGAGCCCGGCCACGACGAGGTTCACCCCGGTCTGGGAGATCCCGAGCCCGTGGTACATGAGCAGCGGGATCGGGACGAGCGCGGCGCTGAGGATGAGAAACGTGAGGTCCCACTCGCGCGATCGCAGCCAGACCCCTTGGGCTGACGCGTGCGCGGACGAACGGACCCGTGCGTGACCAACCATCGCCGCTTCCATCAGAACCTCGCTTCGTAGATGCGAAAGCGCTTGGCGATCCTGCCGCCCATCGCCTCCATCCCCCTGTTCATGGCTCGGTTGGACTCGAGGATCCAGCCCATCTCGCCCCACTTCTGCGGTGTGATCGTGGCCATGTCGAAGTGCTCCACGTAGAACCGAGCCGCCGTTCCGGTGTGTTGATACTCAGGCTTGACTCCGAGGAACCCCACACGTACCCGATCGATGAGTTTGCCTTTACGAAGGAAGCGCCACCACCCCAATGGTAGAAGGCGGCCGTTCATGAGTTTGAGAACCTGATTGACGTCGGGGACCGTGATCGCGATCCCGATCGTCTCGCCGTCCTTCTGGGCCAGCATGAACCAGTGGGGGTCGAAGACGAGCTGCAGCTCGTCGGCGTAGTGCTTGAGGTCGGTCTTCGAGTACGGCACGAAGCCCCAGTTGCGCTTCCAGGCCGTGTTGTAGACCTCGCCGAAGACCTCGATCTCCTTGCGCAGCTGGCGGCGCTTCATGTGGCGCAGCTCGATGCCGTGCTTCTTCTCGCTCTGCTCGGCGAGCTCGAAGATGACGGGCAGGATCTTCTCGCGGTCGGAGATCTCGAGCTCCCACATGTACAGGTCGACCGCCTTCTCGAGCCCGGCCTCCTCGCAGCGCTGCTGGTAGTACGGCGGATGCCACGGCTGCTTGATCATCGGCTCGCGATCGAACCCCTCGATGAGGACCCCGCACTCGTCGTTCATCGTGTAGTCCATCGGGCCGATCATGCGCGAGCGCCCGCGCGCTGACAGCCAGTCACGAGCGGCCGCGAGCAGCGCCGCCATGACCTCGGGGTCGTCCTCGAGCTCGAGGAACCCGAACATCCCGGTGCCCGGTCCGTGCTGCTCGTCATAGGCCGTGTCGATCTGCGCGCTGATGCGCCCGACGAGCCGGCCGTCACGCCGCGCGAGGAACTCCTGCGCCTCGGCGTGCTTGAAATAGGCGTTCATCTTCCGGCTGTGAAAGAGCAGCCGCTCGATCCGCAGCGGAGGCACCCACTGCGGCGAGGTAGAGTGCAGCCGGTACGGGAGATCGACGAACTGCCGCAGGTTCCGCCTCGATTTCACCGCCCTGACCTCGACGCCCACGGGCGCAAGCTACATGGCCTCCACGACACACGACGTCTTTGCGAAGGTCCGCGGGCACGAGCGTGCCGAGCAACTGCGCGCCGCGCGCGCGGCCGATCTGCTGCCCTACTTCCGCACGCTCGAGGGTCCCGCCGGGCCCGTCGTGGAGATGGAGGGCGCCGAGCGGATCATGCTCGGCTCGAACAACTACCTCGGCCTGACCGGCGACGAGCGGGTCATCCAGGGCGCCCAGGATGCGCTGAACCGCTACGGCACCGGGTTGACCGGCTCGCGGCTGCTCAACGGGACGATCGCGCTGCACCTCGAGCTCGAGCAGGAGATCGCCGAGTGGATGGGCACCGAGGAGGCGCTCGTCACGACGACCGGCCACCAGGCGAACCTCGCGGCGCTCGGGACGCTGCTGGCCCCCGGCGACACCGTCGTCGCGGACTCGGGCGACCACGCGTCGATCCTCGACGGCTGCCTGCTGAGCCGCGCCAAGCTGCGCCCGTTTCGCCACAACCGGATCGACAAGCTCGAGCGCACGCTCGAGAAGGCGGCGCGCGACGAGGGCGGCATCCTCGTCGTCGTCGACGGCGTGTTCTCGATGGAGGGCGACGTCGCGCCGCTGCCGCAGATCGCCGACCTGTGCGCGCGCTTCGGTGCGCGCCTGATGGTCGACGAGGCGCACGCGGCGGGCGTGCTCGGCGCGCGCGGCGCGGGGGCCAGCGAGCTGCTCGGCGTCGAGTCCTCGGTCGACCTGCGGATGGGCACGTTCTCCAAGAGCCTGGCCAGTTGCGGCGGCTTTCTGGCCGGCAGCCACGAGGTCATCGACTTCCTGCGCGTCCAGAGCCGCGCGTTCCTGTTCACCGCCGCCGGCGTGCCCGCGGCCGTCGGCGCGGCGCTGGCGGCGCTGCGGATCGTACGCTCCGACGAGGGTCGCGAGTTGCTCGCGCGCGTGCTCGACAACGCCGCGTACCTCCATGCCGGGCTGCAGGAGCGTGGCTTGCGCGTCGTCGAGCACGCGGGCGATGCGATGACCCCGATCGTGCCGGTCAGCGTCGGCGACGACTGGCAGGCGGTCCTCCTCTGGCGCGCGCTCTACGACGCCGGCGTGTTCGTCAACGTGGCCATCCACCCGGCCGTCCCGCCCGGCGGCGCGCTGCTGCGCACGAGCGTCATGGCGACCCACGATCGGCCGACGCTCGATCGCGCGCTCGCCGCCTTCGCGGCCGTCAAGGCGAGCTTCGAGGCCGAGCACGGGTCGCTGCCGGCCTGATCGGACACCAAGACATTGTCCACTCCTTCACAAGCGGATAACCACAGAAAAAGTTCGCTCTGAGCGGGCGGGCCTCCCGCGGTTGCGTTGACGAGGCCACCCCAGCTCTCGTAGGTTCGCGGAGCGCTCAGCGTGAGGCGCGACGGTGAAGGCGAAAGGGTTCGCTGGAGCACGCAGGGAAGTTCCGGAGCTGCGTCCTTTTCGTCGGAGGGGAGGCCGACGCGCGCGCGCTCACAGGTCAAACAAATCACCGCTGCCTCTCCTCGTAC
This sequence comes from Solirubrobacteraceae bacterium, assembly GCA_050696955.1. Classification (GTDB taxonomy): domain Bacteria; phylum Actinomycetota; class Thermoleophilia; order Solirubrobacterales; family Solirubrobacteraceae; genus CADCVQ01. Next base: position 4,916 of record JBOGYT010000028.1, read on the forward strand.
GAGGCAGTCAGGGAGGACTCATGCACGACGCGACTGCGACGATTGCCCCTGCGCCCCAGCACATGCAGGCTTTGAGACGGGCCAACCAGGTCAGGTTGGCGCGTGCCGAGCTCAAGCGCCGTGTGGGCGATGGGATGGTCTCGGTCAACGAAGTGATCCGCGATTGCCCGTGGGAAGCGGCGAGCATGACGGTCATCGAGCTGCTCCTCAGCCAGCGCCGCTGGGGCACCACCCGCTGCAGCAAGTTCCTCGCCCGGATCGGAATGCCGGAGAGCAAGACGGTCGGCGCGATGACCGAACGCCAGCGCACCTTGCTGGTCGCCGCGATGTCCTCGAGCTGAGGATCGGAGTACCGGCTGTGCAGGCGCAGCTGCCTGCACAGCCACCCTCCGCTCTCAGATGGCTAACGGACAGCCCGACGAGAGCGTCACCCGCCACCAGCCCAGCAGCATCCCGATGAGGCCGAGGCGGGGCCGGACGTGCCACTGACCGCATCCCGGCTCGCCGAGGTCGGCCGCGGCGATCCGCACGCGCCGGTGGCGGGCGGGATCGCGCCGCATCCGCTCGAGTTCGAGCCGCGCGCGATCCT
>JBOGYT010000029.1:0-4904 GCA_050696955.1 Solirubrobacteraceae bacterium
CCGCGCTGGCGGCGTCTACGTCAACTTCCTTGATTCCGACGACGACTCCAGCCGGGTTCGAGAGGCCTACGGCGATCAGATCTACCGGCGACTCGCCGAGGTCAAGGCCAAGTACGACCCTGACAACACCTTCCACCACAACAAGAACATCCAGCCCGGCTGACGCCCGCGCCGGGCCGACCGGCCCAAGCGGGAGCGAGACCCTGGTATGCCTGGGCGTTTGCGGGCATCTCGTTGCGCGCTTGGCGGCGGACGACGAGGGGCACGAGCAGCTTGCCGACGCCGTGCCCCTCGAAGTCAACCGTCACGCGCGAACGCGGCGTTGTGTCGGCGGGTTCGACAGTGACGTTGACGACCGCACGGATCGGTCCGTCGATGCCGTGGACGCCGCGGGCGCGGGGCGGGTCGAGCGTGGTGACCTGCGAGGTGATCGCGCGCTCGGCGCCGCCGATGCGTCGGGTGGTCCTGCATGTCGAACCGACCGTCGTCGCGGCGTCGTCCTCCATGTGGCCGCCGGTGACGCCGGCCTGCCATGCGGCGAACCGGGTGGGGTCCGTGAGGTAGGCGAACACCTCGTCCTGAGGCCGAGCGATCTCGATGCTCACCTGGATCGGTGCCATGGGATGTCCGTGGCCTTCTCGCGATCAACGAGGCCAAGGCGCAGGGGCTGCCCGCCTAGGACCGATCCCTCACTGCCCCTTCGAAGGCCCTCCAGTGAGGGCCTTCGGCGCCCCGGGGATCGCCGCGGTGCTCGGTGCGAACTCGCGCTCGACCTCGTCGATGAGGTCCATGTGAAGTTCGAGCAGGCGCCGCAGGAAGGCGGTCACGAGCGTCAAGTACTTCTCGCGGTGGGGCAGCTGCTTCGCACGCTGCTCGGCGTCTTCCAGCCGCTGTTCGATGTCGGCGATGTCCTCGCGGAGCGTGGCCATGCTCTCGCGCGTGACCTCCTCGCCGACAAGGTCGCAGATCAGCAGGCGCAGCAGCGGCTCGCTCTTGATCGGCGTGAATTCGACAGGCGTTCGCGCGTAGTCCCGCAGCGCCTGGCGGCCCTTGTCGGCGAGGGTGTAGACGGTGCGCTCGCGGGTCTTGCCCGGCGCCTTGCGAGGCGACAGGTAGCCGAGCTTCGCGAGCCGTTTGGGCTCGGTGTAGTACTGGCTCTCGCCGGCCCACGCGAGCATCCGACCGCTCCGCGCCATGCGCAGCAGGTCGTGGGGGCCGGCGCCCTCGCGGCCCACCAGGCCAAGGATCTCGTAGGAGAAGAGGCTGAGCTCGGTGCTGGCCATGTAGCGGGTCGGCTCCTCGGTTGACAAAGCTACGTCCCATAGCTTATAATAGCTATGATGCATAGGCTAACGAGAGGCGCGGACGTGTCATCAACGGCCGCAACGTTAAGCGGGAGCGCGGAGCGCTGGGGGCCGTTGTGGGGCGTGCGACCGGCCGACTGGGCGCTCAGCGAGGACCAGCAGATCCCCACCTACGAGGAGGCGCTGAGGCGCGTTGGGATCGAGCCCGGGCAACTCGTGCTGGACATCGGCTGCGGCGTCGGCGCGTTCCTGCGCCTGGTCGCCGATCGCGGCGCGCGCGCGTTCGGCCTCGATGCCTCGCCGGCGCTGCTCGAGGTCGCGCGCGAGCGCGTCCCGGGCGGCGATCTGCGGGTCGGGGACATGGAGGCGCTTCCCTATGACGCCGACACGTTCGACCTGGTCACCGGCTTCAACTCGTTCTTCTTCGCCGACGACATCGTCGCGGCAGTGCGCGAGGCCGGCCGGGTCGCGAAGCCCGGGGCGCCGGTGGTCATCCAGGTCTGGGGGCCGCACGAGCGAAACGACCTCGAGGCGATGAAGGACGTCATCAGGCCGTTCATGCCGCCCCGCCCCGCGGGCGCGCCGCCGGAGCCCGACTACTCCAAGCCCGGCGTACTCGAGGACATCGTGACCCAGGCCGGCCTTGAGCCCGAGCGCGCGTTCGACAGCACGTGGGCCTATGAGTATCCCGACGGCGAGACGCTTCGCCGCGCGCTCGTCGCGCCCGCCGGGATCGCGGTTCTCGTCGGTCCCGGCCGCGAGGAGGCGGCCAAGGACGCGATCGTCGCCGGACTGGCCCCGTACCGCACACCCGACGGCGGCTACCGGCTCCAGAACGAGTTCCACTCCCTGATCGCCCGAGCCTGAGGAGACCTGTCCAAGTGAGCTACTTCGCCGTCATCCGGGAGGCAGGACCTGCGTGGGCGGACGGGATCGGGATCGCCGGCCAGCCCGCGCTCGCCGAGCATGCAGCCTTCATGAAGACACTCGCAGACGAGGGGTTCGTCCTCTGCGGGGGACCACTCGCCGGAACCGAGCACGAGCGCCTGCGCGCCCTCCTGATCGTCCGCGCCGGCAGCGAAGCCGAGATCCGTCGCCGCCTCGCCAACGACCCCTGGACCCGCGCGGACCGACTCGTGATCTCGAGCATCGAGTCCTTGAAGATCATGACCGGCACAGAGCGACTCCCACCGACGTCCGCGCCCCGCGCGTCAGGCGATGCCGCTGCGCTCAGTTCGGCCAACTGAAGCTCGACCGGAGACATCGAGGTCGAGCCGTCGATGCCGGCGGTCGGCTCTCGTCGTGGGCTCACGTCTCACCGGCGCGTCGCCCGAGACCGTTGAGGATCCACTCGTCCAGTGGCGTGCCGCGCAGTCGATCGCCAGTCGCGTAAAGGCGGCACGTCAACCATGCGGGATTCCGAACAGAGATGGCGAGACCCGGACTCGAACCGGGGACACCACGATTTTCAGACAGCTGCATCGAACACTCGAACAGACACCAAACCGCCTGCAAACACGGCGGTTTCAGCGCACGGCCAGGAGCCTCGGGTGTCGCGCGGGTGGCGCAAGGATGTAGCGTGGATTAGAACACGAGGCGGGTCTCGTGTCCTAATCGCCGTGGGGATGTGGCCCACTTGCTCATGGACGTGCCGGTGTCGGGCGTCGGTGGGCCCAGGGTCGTGCTTGTTCGAGCTGACTCGCCAGGCGCAGGAGCGTGGCTTCGTCGCCGAAGCGCCCGAGGAAGTCGACCCCGATCGGGAGGTCGTCGTGGCCGCGGTACAGGGGCACGGACATCGCCGGGTTGCCGGTGATGTTGGCGACGCCGGTTGGCGTGGCGACGAACGCGGCCTCGCGCCTGGCGACATCGGCCGGGTCGGCGTCTGGGTCGGCGATCGTCAGCGGCGGCTGGGCGAGTGTGGGGGTCAGCCACACGTCGTAGTCGGTGAGGAACCGCGCGACGTGGCGGCTTGCGCGCTGGAGCTCTTGGACGGCGAGCAGGTACTGGCCGGCGCTGACGGCGCGCCCGGCCTGCCAGTACTCGCGCGTGAGCGGCTCGAGCTCGTCGTCGGCCGGTTCGCGCCCGAGCTTGTGGACCCAGTAGTCGACGATCCACGCGACGGCTCCGCCGTAGACGGTGCCGATCGCCTCGCCGAGCTCCGCGCGCATCAGCGCCTGCGGGATCGCCTCGCTGACCTCGTGACCGAGCGACTCGCACAGCGCGGCGGCGTCGTGGACGGCCGCGGCGCAGTCGGCGTGGATGCCGTCGGGGCCGAACGGTCCGGGACAGAACGCGATCCGCAGCCGCCCCGCGTCCGCCGCGACCTCTTCGAGGAAGGGACGCTCTGGGGCGGGCGCGACGTAGGGGTCGCCGAGATCCGGGCCTGCGGTGGCGTCGAGTAGCGCGGCGCTGTCGCGGACGCTGCGGGTGAGTGCGTGCTCGACCGCGAGGCCGCTGAAGATGTCGCCGTACTCCGGTCCGAGCGGCAGCCGCGCGCGCGTGGGCTTGAGCCCGAACAGGCCGCAACAGGAGGCGGGGAAGCGGATCGAGCCGCCGGCGTCGTTGCCGTAGCCCATCGGCACCATGCCGGCGGCCACGGCTGCGGCCGACCCGCCGCTCGAGCCGCCCGGCGTCCGGCTCTGGTCCCAGGGGTTGCGGGTGGCGCCGAACAGGACCGGCTCGCAGGTCGGGCGCATGCCGAACTCGCAGGTGTTGGTCTTGCCGACGACCAGCAGCCCGGCGCGCTTGAGGCGCACCACGAGCTCCTGGTCGTGGGTGGAGACGTTGTCGCGCAGGAACCGCGAGCCCTCGGTGAAGCGCACGCCTGCGTATTCGACCGCGAGATCCTTGAGGACGTACGGCACGCCGGTGAAGGGACCGTCCGCGAGCGCGCCGAGTGCCGCGTCGTGGGCGAACTCGAACATCTCGGTCACGACGGCGTTCAGCTGTGGGTTGAGCGCTTCGATGCGCTGGATGGCGGCGTCGACGAGCTCGACGGGCTTGGCTTCACCCCGCGCGACTAGCGCGGCTTGGTCGAGCGCGTCGAGGAACGCGAGGTCTTCTGCTTGGGTGCTCATGCCATCCAGATGCGCGGGCATGCACGGAAGTTCGAACTTCTTCTACGTCTCGGGCATCCTGTCTTGCGAGATGCCGGCCACCGTCAGCGACGCGGAGCTCGTAAACGCCGCCCGTGGCGGCGATGTCGGTGCGCTCGGCGGCCTGCTCGAACGTCACCGTGCGCCGCTCTACGCCTCGGCGCTGTCGATCCTCGGCGAGCGCACCGCGGCCCAAGACGCCGTCCAGGACGCCCACCTCGTCGCAATGCGTCGCCTCGACGACCTGCGCGACCCCGCTGCCGCGGCGGGATGGCTGCACTCGATCCTGCGCAACGTGTGCCTGATGCGGCTGCGCCGCCCGGTGCGCGAGCTTGCGATCGACCCGCCCGACGATCCCCACGCGCCCAGCGACGCCGCGGAGGCGATCGACCGGCTCGCGGTCAGCGACTGGCTCTGGACGGCGCTCGAGCGGCTGCCCGATGACCAGCGCGTGACGATCATGCTGCGCTATTTCGGCCGTCATGCGGCGTATGAGGAGATCGCT
>JBOGYT010000030.1:0-8063 GCA_050696955.1 Solirubrobacteraceae bacterium
ACCGCAGCGGTCGCACCCACTCGTCGCGGCGCCAGCGCCGACGGCGGAGCAGGTCGATCGCGCAGGTCCGCGGCCGCCTGCCCAGCAGCCACACGAGGTCGCGCCACTGCCGCAGCCGACCGTCGTCGCCCGCGAACCGGACATCGACGCCGCCCGGCACCTCGGGGTTGGGGTTCGCGGCGCGCTGCCCGGCGCGGATGCGGACGCTGTGCCCCATCCGCCGCAGGGCATCGAGCTCGTTGGCGACGAACGTCTCCGACAGCTCCGGCCACTGGTCCAAGACGAAGAGCAGACGCATCTCAACCTCCCCGCGCCACCGACGGGCGCGGTCCCAGGCGGCGACGGCGGCCGCGCTCCATCAGCGTCCCGCCGAGGACGAGCGCGGTCCCGGTGACGGCCGGCATCTGCCAGGTCCAGTCGACGCACGCGTGCGCGAGCCACACTCCGAAGGCGGCGCTGACCGCCGCCGCCTGCATCGGCGCCAGCGTCCCGCGCCCGCGCAGACACCGCCGGGCACCGCGCGCGACGACGACCACGAAGCCCACCAGGATGAGCATCCCGATCGTGCCCAGCTCGGCCAGCGTCTCGAGCGCCAGCGAGTGCGCGTCGCGCATCTTGAGGTCGATCTCGCGCGTGCGCATCCACCGCACCTCGAACGATCCCGCGCCCTCGCCGCGCACGGGCTGTGACCGGAACGCATCCAGCGCGACGCGGTAGCCGGCGCTGCGGGCGCCGCGCGCGTTCAACAGGCGCTCGCTGCCGGACACCTGCGTGCCGGTGGCCGTCGTCTGGAGGAAGTCGTCCCACTGGCGCTCGACGAAGGCCCCCGCATCGCTGACGGCCCGATCCGCGCGGGAGGCGTTCGTCGCGTAGCCCACCATCGCGACGGCGGCAACGAGCGCTCCGGTCACGATGAGCGCGGATCGGCCCACCTCGGGCGCGCGGCGCTTGAAGCGCTGCGACGCCACGGCGCCCTGGAGCGCCGCGACGCCCGCGACGAGCACGAGCAGCTCGAGCGTGAACGCGTCGCCCTGGACGAGCTGCCCCGTTCCCGCCGCCGGATCCTCCACGAGCGCCGGATGGGATCCCAGCCGCAGGATGGCAACCGCAAGCGCCGCACCGGCGAGCCCCGCGCTGACGGCGAGCGAGCCGCGGTGCGGGCTCAGTGCCAGCAGCGCGACGAGCCCGACCGCCAGCGCCAGCCAGGCCCCGCGCGACAGCGAGAAGTACATGGCGACAAGCAGCAGCGTGCCGCTGGCGGCGAAGATCGCGCGCAGCGGCGCGGCGGCGCGGCGGTCGGCGGCCAGCCCGACGGCGAGCACGGCGCCCATGGAGGCGAGCCCGCCGAACGCGTTCCAGTACTCGAGCGGGTAGCCGAGGCGGTAGCTGAGGCCCGTGAACGCGTCGGTGGTGCCGGCGAGGATGTCGGGCTGCAGCCGGCTGACCAGGCCGGCACCGACGATCACGACGATCGCCGCGAGGACGCTTCTGACGAGGGCGCGGGCGTGCGGCCCGGAGTCGGCGGCCAGGACGGCCAGGCCGAACAGCGCCGCGTACAGCATCGCCCGCTGCATGTCGAGCAGCGGCGTGTCGGGCACGGTCGACCACGCGCTCGACAGCCCGGTCCAGGCGGCGAACGCCGCCAGCAGGCCGAGTGCCAGCAGCGCATCGGTTGACACCCGGCGGCGCACCCGCGCGCCGAGGAGCAGAACCCCGAGTGCGATGAACGCGGCCGCGCCGGCGGCGACGAAGCTCGACGGGAAGTAGCCACCGTCCTCGAAGCCGAGCACGACGATGATCGCGACAGCGACCACGATCGCGACGGACGGCCACGCGCGCGCCAGTGCCGTCCCTGCCGTCTGCGGCCGGTGCGCCGCCACCGCGGCAGCGTGAGCGGGTCGGTGCTGCATGGCGGCACGACTGTAGCGGCGCACCGTGCTCCCCCCGGGGCGGTAGCCTCGCGCCGCGATGGGAGACCGGGCTCGCGCAGCGCTGCCGTATTTCGCCCTCGCGGTCCTCTGCGGTGCCATCGGCATCCACCTCGCGCTGAGCCAGAGCGGCGAGCGCAAGCTCGAGCGCGCGGGCGAAGAGCTGCGCTCCGGGCGCTACGCCGAGGCCCTGGCGGAGCTCGAGGGCGTGGATGGGCAGGGGTCGGGGCGGGCGGCCGCGTTGCGCGGCTACGCGCATATCGGTCGCGGGCAGTACGAGCGGGCGGCGCCGGAGTTCTCCGCCGCGGTCCGGCGGGCTCCCAACGACTGGGTGCTGCAGCGCGATTACGCGATCGTCCTGCGCACGATCGGCCAGCGGGCGACGGCGCGCGCGCGGATGCAGCTGGCGCTTTCGCTCAACCCGCGGATGGCGCTTCCGCGGGGCTTTCGGGCCGTGGAGCGCGTGCGATCAAGCCGCCGGCGGCGCTGATTCGTGCCTGGCCCCGCGCCGGGGTATGCGCTACAACTAGCCATGTGACGCGTCACCTTCGGCTGCTTGGCCTGCTGTCCATCGCCACGCTCGCGCTGTTCGTCACTCCGGCCGTGGTCGTGGCGCAGACACCTGTGCAGGACCAGTACGAGCCGGCTCCGGACGCCGACACGGATCCTGGTGACGACACCGGGGCCGCGGACACGGACCCTGACGCCGCCGGCGGCGATCAGGCGCCGGTCGCCGTGCAGGAAGCCGATGCCGACGGCGCGCTTGCGTTCACCGGCGGCTCCGTCCCGCTGATCGCCCTCATCGGGCTCGCGCTTCTGGCGGTCGGGCTGGTCGGCGCCGCTGCGTCTCGTAAGCGGCGCGCGTCGGGCTCCCCGTAGCACCGCGATCGTCGCCAGCTGGCGGTAGCCTGACGTCAGTGGCAGCAGCAGCAGTTACACCGGCCGGAGTGCGCGATGGCAACCCGGAGGCGCTCGCGGGCCTGTGCGCGCGCCGTGGTCCCGCCGTGCTCGTGTATTGCGAGCGACTCGCCGGCGAGGACAACGCGATGGCGGCCGCCGCCGATGCGTTTCGCCGCTTCCGCGCCGCGGTCGTCGCGGCGAGCGTTCCGACCGACCTCGATCCGGAGGCGCTGCTGCTCAATGCGACGCGCCATGCGGCCGCCGATCACGTGCCTCGCCCGCCCGACTCGCCCGACGTCCTGCGCTTCGTCGCGCGGCGGCCGGCCACCGGCTGGTGCGGGGACGTCCCCGGTCTGCTCGCCGCGCGCGCTGACAAGACGATCTCGACGATCGACCTTGCCCGCCTCGAGCAGCATCTCGCCGGCTGCCCCGCCTGCCGCGCCCCCGAGGCGCGCTTCCAGGCGGCCGAACGCGCCTACCGCAACCCGCCGGACGCGCCGCTGCCGCTGCCGGTCACCGCGGCGATCATGTGCGCGCTCGCCTCGGCCGCGCCCGTCAGCGCCGCCCAGGCGGCGGCCAACGGGGCGGGCACGGCTCGTCTCTCCTCGCCGAACGGGGTGCTCGCTCCGGCCGACGTTCCGCAGCCGGTGCTTCGCCCGCCGGCGATCGTCACGCCGCCCCCCGAGCCGCCGGTCACGGAGGTGCACGAGCCGGAGGTCGAAGCCGAGCCGGTCGTCGAAGCCGAGCCGGAGCCTGCAGCGCAGCCAGAGGTCGACACGCCGCGCGTCGAGGACTCCACCGCCGAGTACCGGATTCCGGAGTTCGTCGATCTGGGCGGCAGGGAGCAGGCCGACGTGCAGTCCGACAAGCGCAGGCTCGCCGTGCCGTCGCTGCCATCGTTGCCCTCGCTGCCATCGCTGCCGTCGCTTGGCTCGTTGCGACCGCGCCGCCCCGCGCGTACCCCGCGCGAGCCGGCCGCCTCGCCGATGCGCCCCGAGCGCCGCCCGCGCCCCGCTGTATCCGCCCCGGCATTGAACGTCGCCACGGTCCTCCCGATCGTGCTCGTCCTGGGTGCGATCATCGTCGGGCTGGCGGTGGCGGGCGTCTTCGGCGCTGGCGGCGGGGCGGATCCACCCGCGACGCGTGCGCCCACGCCGACGGTTCCCGCCGGCGAGACCGAGCCGCCCGACGTCATCGTGGTGCGGGGCGGCGATGCGAGCGCCGCCGACGTCGAGGCCGCGAAGGCGCGCGCCCGCGAGAAGGCGCGCCGTGCCGCCCAGCAGGACACGCAGGACGCCACGAGCGCGCCCGCGGGCGCCGACCCGGACTCTTCCGCGCCGGCTGACGCCGCACCACCGCCACCGCCACCGCCACCGCCCGTCTCTCAATCCCGGGATCAAGGCGCGACGGGAACGGACGGCACGCCGCAGGTCGACGGCGGCAGCGGCGCCACGTCGTCTCCGTAACGGGGCGCGCGTCGTGCCGCACGAGGCGCTCGAGCAGGACATCCAGCGCATCGGGCAGGCGCTCGCGAAGCGCTTTCCGGCGGCACACCGCCATCCGCTCAAGGCGCTCGACGAGCGCGCGATGGACCTCGCCGCCCAGGACGCCGAGCTGCGCGCCGCGCTGTTTCGCTTCGTCGACGTCGTGCCCGCCTGCCGCTCGGTGGACGACCTGGCATCCCATCTCACCGCCTTCCTCGAAGAGGTCCCCGAGCAGCCGCCGACGATCCGCGCGGCGATGAAGATGGGCCACACGAAGGGCGGCCGCGCGGCGCTCGGCGCCGCCAGCGCCGCCGGCGTGCGCCACATGGCGCACCGCTTCATCGTCGGCGAGGACCCGGCCGTCGCGCTGTCGACGCTGCGCAAGCTCTGGCGCGACGGGATCGCGACCTCGGTCGATCTGCTCGGCGAGGCGACCGTCACGGCCGCGGAGGCCGACCGCTACGCCGCCCGCTGCGCCGAGGCGCTCGACACGCTCGCGGCCGCCTACGAGCGCCTCGACGCACAGCCGGCGCTCGAACGTGACGCGCTCGGGCCGATCCCGCGCGCGAACCTGTCGGTGAAGGTGTCGGCGCTCACACCGCTGCTGCGCCCCGACGCGCCGCAGCGCGGCCAGCGCGACGCCGCGCCGCGCCTGCGGGCGCTGGTGCGCAAGGCCAAGCAGCTCGACGCGCACCTGCACATCGACATGGAGTCACTCGACTCGCGCGAGGCCGTGCTCGAGCTCGTGCTCGACCTCCTCGCCGAACCGCAGTTCGCCGACGGGCCGAGCGCGGGCATCGTGCTACAGGCGTACCTGCGCGACTCGCCCGACACGCTCGACACCGTCCTCGAATGGGCGCAGCGCACGCCGCGCTCACAGCCGCTCGTCGTGCGCCTCGTGAAGGGCGCCTACTGGGACCACGAGGTCGTCGAGGCGCGCCAGCACGGCTGGAACGTGCCGGTCTTCGAGCGCAAGGCCGACAGCGACCGCAACTTCGAGGAGCTGACGACCCGGCTGCTCGAGGCGCGTCCCGCCATCCGGGTCGCGATCGCGTCGCACAACCTGCGCTCGGTCGCGCACGCAATCGCGGTCAACCGCAGTCTCGGCGCAGACGATCGCGACGTCGAGTTCCAGGTCCTGCGCGGCCTCGGCGACGACCTCGGCCAGGCGCTCGCGTCAAGCGGCCTGCGCGTGCGGGCGTACTGCCCGGTCGGCGACCTCGTGGCGGGCATGGCGTACCTCGTGCGGCGGCTCTTGGAGAACACGGCGAACGAGAGCTTCCTGCACGACCAGGCCGCCGGCCGGTCGCTGGAGGAGCTCCTCGCGCCGCCGGCGTAGCTCCGTGCCGCGCATCTAGGCTGGTAGACGATGAAGCTCGCACCCTTCGAGAACGAGCCGGTGCTCGAGCTGCGCCGCGGCGCAGCGCGCGAGCGGCTGACGGTCGCGCTCGCATCGCTCGAGCTGCCGGTGCGCGTGCCGGTCTGGATCGGCAAGACCCGCCGCGACGGCGACGAGCTCGTCTCGACGGACCCGGGCGGCCCGGAACGCGTCGTCGCGCTCGCCGCGCGCGCCACGCCGGACGAGGTCGAGGCGGCCGTCGCCAGCGCCCGGCGGGGCTTCGCCGACTGGTCCGCGAGCCCCACCGCCGACCGCGCCACGATGCTGATCCGCGCCGCCGCCTGGTTGCGCGAGCGCCGGCCGATGCTCGCCGCTCTCGCGCTGCGCGAGTGCGGCAAGCCGTGGGCCGACGCCGACGCCGACGTCTGCGAGGCGATCGACTTCCTCGAGTTCTACGCCCGGGCGGCACTCGATCTCGCCGCGGGCGAGGAGCTCCTCCAGCCGCCGGGCGAGCGCAACGAGCTGCGCTACGTCCCGCGCGGGGTGTGCGCGGTCATCGCGCCGTGGAACTTCCCGCTCGCGATCCCGATGGGCATGGCCGCCGCGGCGCTCGCGACCGGCAATACGGTCGTGCTCAAGCCCGCCGAGCAGGCGCCCGGCTGCGGCCTGTACGTCGTCCAGGCGCTGCGCGCCGGCGGCGTGCCCGCCGACGCGATCACGCTGCTGCCCGGCGAGGGCGACGCCGGCGCCGCGCTCGCCCGCCATCCGGACGTCGCCACGATCGCCTTCACCGGCTCGGGCGCCGTCGGCCTCGAGCTGCTGCGCACCGCGGCGCGGCTACCACGCGGCGCGCGCCAGCTCAAGCGCGTCGTCGCCGAGATGGGCGGCAAGAACTGCGTCATCGTCGACGCCGACGCCGATCTCGACGAGGCGGTTCCGGCGATCGTCGAGTCCGCCTTCGGCTACGCGGGGCAGAAGTGCTCCGCCGCCTCCCGGGTGCTCGTCCACGGGGCGGTGCACGACGTGCTCGTCGAGCGGCTTACGGGCGCGGTCGAGGGCCTGCAGGTCGGACCCGCCGACGACTTCGCGACCGACGTGCCGCCGCTCATCGAGCGCGAGGCGCTCCAGCGGGTGCAGCGCTACGCGGCGCTGGCGGCATCCGAGGGACGGCTCGCGACGACGCATCCCGCGCAGTTGCCCGCCGGCGGCTGGTACGCCGCGCCGACCGTCGCGACCGGGCTGCCCGCGAGCTCCGACGTGCTGAGCGACGAGATCTTCGGCCCGGTGCTCGCCATCGAGGCGGTGCGCGACATCGAGGAGGCGTGCGACCGCGTCGACGCGCTGCCGGTGGCGCTCACCGGCGGGCTGTTCTCCCGCAACCCGCGCACCGTGCAGCGGGTCGTCGACCGCTCGCCCGTCGGCAACCTCTACGTCAACCGCTCGATCACCGGGGCGATGGTCGGCCGCCAGCCCTTCGGCGGCAACCGCCTGTCGGGGACCGGAACGAAGGCCGGCGGCCACGACTACCTGCTGCACTTCGTCGAGCCACGCGTGGTGACCGAGAACACGGTGCGCCATGGGCTCGTCGTGTGAGGGGGGCGCCTGCTGAGGGTCGTCGCCGCGCGGTCCCCGAAACAGCATCGCTACAGGTGTGCGGGAGCGATAGCGCGCGCTCGACGCGGGGGGTTTGGGGATCTGGTACGCGTGAGGCTGAGTGGATCCCCAAACCCCCTCCGTGGGGGCCTTCCCGGGCGCGCACGCCATGTCTCTGCAATCCGACGAGCAGCCGCGGCTATCACCGGTGATAGCGCTCGCTGCTCGCTCCGTTCTCGGGGTCTAGTTCGTCCGGCAGAACAGGTTCGGCCCGTAGAGCTTCACGAGCAGCAGCGCCAGCAGGTCGCGCGATTCGGTTGAGGCGTAGTGGACGACTCGGATCGTCTTCATGCGCGCACACTCGCGCCCGACCGGTTCGAATACATCGGGGCACGCCCCGATCTTCTTCTAGCGCAGGCGGTAGACCTGGAAGTCCTTGCCGCGGTAGATCGAGCGCTCGCCGGCCAGGCACTTGTCGGTCTGGTAGGGCGCCAGATAGCCGCGCGACAGCGCGGGCAGGTCGCGGATGACGACGTAGCCCTCGCGCGCCCGTTCGAGCACCTCGGCGCACGGCGTCTTGCCGGGGATGAGCAGGATGTCGTGCTGGAGCTCGTTGCCGGCCAGCGGGCCGACAGCCTGCGGCGACAGGAAGATCGGCAGGTCGCCGTCCTTGAAGTCCTTCTGGCCGGCGAACCAGCTGACGATCGGCGTCCCGAACGTCGCGTGCGTGCGCGCGTGACGCTCGATGTAGCCCGGCGCCGCGACGGCGAGCGCCACCGCCGCCACGGCCGCCGCCAGGCCGCCGGCGATGCGCAGCGC
>JBOGYT010000031.1:0-3358 GCA_050696955.1 Solirubrobacteraceae bacterium
GATGGGCCTGCGCCACGCGGTCATCACGTCGGTCGACCGCGACGACCTGCCGGACTACGGGGCGTCGGCGTTCGTCGGCGTCATCCGCCAGGTCCGCCGCCAGGCGCCGCGCTGCAAGGTCGAGGTGCTGACGCCCGACTTCCGCGGCCAGGAGATGCCGCTCGCGAAGGTCATCGCCGAGCGGCCCGACGTCTTCAACCACAACGTCGAGGTCGTGCCGCGCCTGTATCCGGTCGCGCGGCGCGGGTCGCGCTTCGAGCGCTCGTGCCGCGTGCTGCGCAACGCCAAGGAGATGGGCGGCGACGAGGTCACGACGAAGTCGGGCCTCATGGTCGGCCTCGGCGAGACGCACGAGGAGATGGTCGAGGCGTTCGGGATCCTGCGCGAGCACGGCGTGCAGGTCCTCACGGTCGGCCAGTACCTGCGCCCGACCGAGCGCCACCTGCCGGTCGTGCGCTACTGGCATCCGGACGAGTTCAAGGCGCTCGAGGACGCCGCCTACGCGCTCGGCTTCGACCACATCGCCGCCGGCCCGCTCGTGCGCTCCAGCTACCACGCCGACCAGCACGTCGCGCAGGAGGAGCCCGGCAGCGGGCCGCTCGCAGCAGTCCCTTGACTTAAAAATACCGTCGGTATCAAGATACCGACGGTATCCGACCATACGGAGGGGGCGCAGGATGGCGGGCAAGGTCAAGCTGTACGGCTTCAACGGGTCCAACTCGGTCTACACGGGCCGGCTGCTGCTCGAGCACAAGGGGGTCGACTACAGCTTCGTCAAGCTGCCGCCGGCCGCGCACGCCTTCATCCTGCTCGCGCGCGGCTTCGACACGATGGCCGTCCCGGCGCTCAAGGTCGGCCGCGTCCGCGTGCAGGGCACGCGCTGGATCGCGCGCGCGCTCGACGAGCTGTACCCGGAGAAGCCGCTGTTCCCGGCCGACCCGGAGCAGCGCCGCGCCGTCCAGGCCGCCGAGCGCTGGGGCGAGGAGCTGCAGAACGCCCTGCGGCGGATCTTCTACTGCGCATGCCGCCGCGACCGGTCGGCGTTCATCGGCATCATGGGCGCGGAGAAGGGCCCGGTCGGACGCACGCTGCTGCGCACGTACTCGCCGATCGTCATCCGGCTCGCGACCGGCGTCCACCGCGCGACCGACCCGCACGGGCGCGAGGACGTCGAGCTGCTGCCCGAGCGGCTGGACCAGATCGACGCCTGGATCGCGGAGGGCGTGCTCGACGGCCCCGAGCTCAACGCGGCGGACTACCAGATCGCCGTCAACGTCGCGGGGTTCATGCTCTGCGAGGACTTCGCGCCGTACATCGCGGGCCGCCCCGCGGAGCGCCACGCGCGGCGCGTGGCGCCCGACTACGCGGGCCACATCGGCGCGATCGTGCCCGACGAGTGGATGGCGCCGCTGCGGGCCGGCAACGGCGTGCCCACCGCCACCCCCAGCGTCCTGCGCACCTCCGGCTACGACGACGACCAGATCGCGACGCTGACGCGCGAGCGTTCCACATGAGCGATCCGCGATGGCGACCGCGCGCCTGACCCGCGCCGAGCGCAGCGCGCACACCCGGCGCGAGCTGCTCGACGCCGCCGAGCGGCGCTTCTTCGCCCACGGCTACCACGGCACGACGATCGACGACATCGCCGACGACGCCGGCTACACGAAGGGCGCCGTCTACTCGACGTTCAAGAGCAAGGCGGGCCTGTTCCTCGCGCTCTTCGACGAGGTCATCGAGCGGCGCCTCGACGAGCTGCGCGCGGTGCTCGAGCCACACGACGACGACGAGGCCCGCTTCGGCGCGCTCGCGCGCCAGCCGATCGACGAGCGCAACGCCCAGTTCCTCCTCCTCGCGATCGAGTTCTGGGTCTTCGCCGCGCGCGACCGCAGCGTGCTCGAGGCGTTCTCCGAGCGCTACGGGCGCCTGCGCTCGAGCCTGGCCGAGATCGGGCCGCGCGACTCCCCGCTGGGCATCGACCGCTGGGCGATCGTGACGCTCGCGCTCTCCAACGGGCTCGCGCTCGAGCGGCTCATCGACCCGGCGGGCGTGCCGGGCGACCTCATGGCCGCGGTCCAGGTCCTGCTCACGGGCCGCTAAAGCCGGGACCGCGTCGCGCGGAGAGGGTAGGGTCGCGCGTAGGCGCGTGTTCCCGCTCAAGGACAACATCCCGACCGAGCGAACGGCGGTCGTCACGATCGCGCTCATCGCGATCAACGTGTTCGTGTACTTCGTCCTGCAGCGGGGCGGCATCCTCAGCGGGCCCGACGACCTCACCGTCGTCGACTACGGCGCGATCCCCTACGAGATCACGCACCCCGGCGAGCAGTGCGCCGTCAGCTCCGACATGCGGTTCATCCAGTGCGGCGAGGGCCTCGGCGGGCCGTCGACGATCCTCACGATCTTCTCGTCGATGTTCATGCACGGCGGCCTCCTGCACCTCGCCGGCAACATGCTGTTCCTGTGGATCTTCGGCAACAACGTCGAGGACGCCATGGGGCCCGGCCGCTTCGTCGTCTTCTACCTGCTCGGCGGCGTCGCGGCGCTGCTCGGGCAGACGCTGATCGACCCCAACGCGGCGATCCCGACGGTCGGCGCGTCCGGCGCCGTGGCGGCGGTGCTCGGCGGCTACATCCTGCTCTATCCGCAGGCCCGCGTCGTGACGGTCGTCTTCATCATCATCTTCTTCACGATCCTCGAGCTCCCCGCGATGGTGATGATCGGGATCTGGTTCCTGCAGCAGGTCGCGTTCGGCTACTTCGACCTCGCCAACCCGACCGGCGGCGGGGGGGGCGTCGCCTACTTCGCCCACATCGGCGGCCTCCTCTTCGGCCTGGCCACGATCAAGCTCTTCGCCAACCGCGACAAGGAGTACACGGTTCCACCCAAGTATCCGGTGTACTGACGATGGTCCGGTAGTGGGCGCCCGCGCCGCGATCCTCGGTGCGGCGCTCCTGTTCATCGGGATCCTTGCCTCGCTCACCGTCTACGTCGCCGTCACGTCGGGCGTCAGCGTGCTCACGGCGGTCGCGCTGCTCGTCCTGGGCATGCTCGCCCGGGGCGTGGTCGGCGCGCTGCTGCAGCCTCCGCCGCCGCCCGACTGATGCGCTACGTTCTGCGAGGTGACCGTCTCGCCCGACAGCACGCCGGTCGTCGTCACGGACCTCCGCGAGGCGATGGACGTCGTGCGGCGCGGCGGGTTGCGCCTGACGTCGGCGCGGCGGCTCGTGCTCGAGGCGCTGCTCGCGGCGCGCAAGCCGATCTCGGCGGAGGAGATCGCCGACGGGCTCGGCGGCAGGATGACGCAGTCCGACATCGCGTCGGTCTACCGCAACCTCGAGACGCTCGGCGAGCTCGGGCT
>JBOGYT010000032.1:0-6618 GCA_050696955.1 Solirubrobacteraceae bacterium
GCCGCCGAGCGGACCCGGCGAGGGCTACGGGCCGTGGTACTGGGGGATCTCCCCGTCGGCGCTACGGACGATGCTCACGCTCACGGGCTTCGAGACCGTCGCGGAGCATCACCTCCCCTTCCATACGACACTGGTGGCCCGCTGAGGAAGCGTCCATCAGCAAGTTGCGGTTTCGGCACCGTCTCGCGGCGCCCAGCGCCACCCGATTGCTTGCCAGTACAACCAGTACTGCCCGCGCTTCGTTAGGCCAGCGCTCGCGCCAGCTCGGCTGCGGTGTGCGTGCCGCGTTCGTGGATGTCGCCCCAGCTGTAGGCGGTGTGGTGGGAGCGCCGGCGGCGGGCGATGTCGGTTTCGAAGGCGTGGCGGGTGGCGTGGTAGCGGTAGCTGACGAGTTCGATGGTGAGGTTGTGGGTGGGCCAGTGGCAGTCGACTTTGTCGCCGTGGCGGTCGATGTTGGTGCGGGGCTGTGGGAGGTCGTGGCGTTTGAGGAGGGCGAGGAAGCCGTCCTCGAGCTCGCTGAGGGTGACGTCGGCGCCGTGCGCCTGGCGCAGCTCGGCGATGGCGGGCTTGCGGGGGTTGCGCGCGATGCAGGCCTCGACCTGTCGTGGCGTCGTGCTGTGATGAATCCAGGCTTGGTGGCACAGGCGGGTGAGGTCGGGCGAGTTCAGTCGCGGCGCGAGGTCGAGCAGGAGCCGTGCGGGCGTGGTCGTCCGGATGTCCTGCCAGGTCATGGCATCGAGCCAGTGCAGCTGCTTGACGCGGTGGATGACGATCCCGGGGCGGGCGCGCCCGGCGGTGGTGGGGACGGTGACGTGCGGTTCGCGCGGGCGGGTGCGGGTGAGGCCGAGCAGGTGCGCGGCGGAGTGATGGCTTGCGACGGCGCCCTCGCCGCAGGCCAGCACGGCGGCGATCAGCTCTGCGTGGTCGGAGCGGGCGGTGTGACCGACGGCGTAGATGCCGTGGTGCACGCGGCGCAGGCGCCCGTCGGCGATCCAGCGATCGATCCGCTTGGCATCGATGCCCGCCGCCCGCAGCCGCTCACGCGACACCCGGCCGTGCTGCCCTGACGCGATCGTGGCGACGATGTCGAATAGTCCCCGCATGCAGGGAACTAGGCGACATCCGCCCCCGATTCGCCCCCCACGCCGGGCGAGGATGTCGAATCGACCCCGCATGCAGGGGAAACGGCGACACGCGCGCGATTCGCCGCTGCGCCGCGCCGCGCCGCGCGCGTCCCTCGGGACGGACCCTTAGGCTTACGAGCCACATGTCCGGCCCCGCTTCCGTCCTCTCCGACGGCACGATCGTGCGCCTCGTCGAGGAGGGGCGGATCAGGATCGATCCGTGGGATCCGGGGATGGTGCAGCCGGCGAGCGTCGACCTGCGCCTCGGCAACAGCTTCCGCGTCTTTCACAACCATCGCGCGGCGGCGATCGATCTCGCCAAGCCGCCGACGAACCTCACCGAGCAGATCGTCATCGGCGAGGACGAGCCGTTCGTCATTCATCCGGGCGAGTTCTGCCTCGGCCGCACCCTCGAATGGGTAGAGCTGCCGGACGACATCGTGGCCAGGATCGAGGGCAAGTCGAGCTTGGGCCGGCTCGGCCTCATCGTGCACGCGACGGCCGGCTTCGTCGACCCCGGGTGGAAGGGCACGCTGACGCTCGAGATCACGAACCTCACGCGCGTGCCGATCAAGCTGTGGGCGACCAAGCCGATCGCGCAGCTGTCGTTCATGACGCTCGACGCGCCCGCGCTGCGGCCCTACGGCCACCCCGAGCTCGGCAGCCATTACCACGGCCAGGTCGACGCCACGGAGAGCCGCTACGAGGGCGGACCGGCGCCCGGACCGGTGCGATAAGGTCGCGCCGCGATGAGCACCATCCTCAGCATTCTGGCCGCCGCCGAGGCCGCCGGCGAGCATGCCGCGGAGCAGGCGGAGGAGCACCACAAGTCCGAGGCGCCGTTCTTCATCGCGGGCGGCCTGTTCGCGCTCTTTGCCGTGCTCATCAGCGTGTTCGGGTTTCGCACGCCAGACTTCCCCAGCAGCGAGCGCGCTGCCCGTGGCGTGATGGTCGGCAGCGTCGTGGGCTGGATGGCCGCGGTCGGCATGGCGATCTATGTCGCCCTCTGACGACGACGGCTTCGCGATCTCCTACAAGGTGCTCGAGCCGGGCACCCCGGTACAGGCATCGGACGGGCTCGACGTCGGCGCGGTCCGCGAGGTGCTCGAGAACAAGGCCGAGCACATCTTCGACGGTCTCGTGATCGACACTCCAGACGGGCAGCGCTTCGTCGATGCGCCCGAGGTCAAGCGGATTGCGGAGCATCGCGTGACGCTGTCGATCGACGCCGAGGCCGTGCAGGCGCTGCCCGAAAAGGATCCCGCGGGCGCCAAGACCTTCCGCGCCAACACCCGCAGCGGGCGCCTGGGGCGCTTCTTCGGCGGCGGCTGGAAGCGCGACTAGAACGCCCTGCCCAGGAATTTCACAACCCGATTAAGGCTTGGCGGAGGGCGGTGGCGTGCATAATCGGAGGTAGTGAGCAAACAGACAGAGACTGAAGAGACCCGGACCGACGGGCTTCCGCGGGACAACGGAGCGGACCAGCCGGGGCCCAACGAGACGCTCAGCGTCACCGACAATCGCACCGGCCGGACCTACGAGATTCCGATCACCGACGGCACGGTGCGCGCTCTGGACTTCCGGGCGATCCGCACGTCAGAGGACGACTTCGGCCTCATGACGTACGACCCGGCGTTCATGAACACGGCCTCGTGCCGCTCGGCCGTCACGTACCTCGACGGCGCCGAGGGCGTGCTCGAATACCGCGGCTACCCGATCGAGCAGCTGGCCGAGCGGTCCTCGTACCTCGAGGTCGCCTACCTGCTCATCCACGGTGAGCTGCCCACGGCGCCGCAGCTCGAGGAGTGGCAGCACCAGATCACGGTCCACACGTTCGTGCACGAGAACATCAAGGAGTTCCTCGGAGGCTTCCGCCACGATGCCCATCCGATGGGGATGCTGCTCGGCGCCACCGGCGCGCTGTCGACGTTCTACCCCGACGCGATCGACATCGACGACGAGCAGAACCGACAGATCCAGACGGTCCGGCTCATCTCGAAGATCCCGACGCTGGCGGCGTTCGCCTACCGGCACGCGCAGGGCCAGCCGTACGTCTATCCGGACAACGACCTGAGCTATTCGGGCAACTTCCTGAACATGATGTACAAGATGACCGAGCTGAAGTACGAGCCCGATCCGCGGCTCGAACGCGCGCTCGACGTCCTGTTCATCCTGCACGCCGACCACGAGCAGAACTGCTCGACGAGCGCCGTGCGCTCGATCGGCTCGGCGAAGCCCGACCCGTACTCGGCCGTCGCCGGCGGCATCGCGGCGCTCTACGGGCCGCTGCACGGCGGCGCCAACGAGGCCGTGCTGCGGATGCTGAGCCACATCAAGCACCGCGACAACATCCCCGAGTTCGTCAAGGGCGTGAAGGCGGGCAAGCAGCGGCTCATGGGCTTCGGCCACCGCGTCTACAAGAACTACGACCCCCGCGCGCGGATCATCAAGCAGGCCGCCGAGGACGTCTTCGAGGTCATCGGCCGCAACCCGCTGCTCGACATCGCGCTCGAGCTCGAGCAGATCGCGCTCGAGGACAACTACTTCATCGAGCGCAAGCTCTACCCGAACGTCGACTTCTACTCGGGGCTCATCTACGAGGCGATGGGCCTGCCCGCCGCCATGTTCCCCGTGATGTTCGCCATCGGGCGCACAAGCGGCTGGATCGCGCAGTGGCGCGAGATGGTCGAGGACCCCGAGCAGAAGATCTCTCGCCCGCGTCAGATCTACACGGGCGAGCGGCAGCGCGAGTACGTGCCGATCGACCAGCGCTGACCCGGTTGGCGCAGCGAAGCTTCAGCGCCGGCCTGTGGGCTGGGATCGAGGACGTCTACGCCCAGATCCTGGCCCACCCGTTCATCGAGGGCCTGACGAGCGGGGAGCTCGACCCCGCCGCCTTCGAGTTCTACGTCGTGCAGGACGCCCACTACCTGCGCGAGTACGCCCGGGCGCTGAGCGTCTGCGCGGCGCGCGCGCCGGACGAGCCGTCGATCGCGATGTTCGCCGAGCACGCGGCGGGCGCGATCGCCGTCGAGCGCGAGCTGCACGAGTCGTTCTTCGCCGACCTGGGGCTCAGCGAGGAGCAGGTCGCCGCGACGCCGATGGCGCCGACGAACGTCGCGTACTGCAGCTACCTGCTCGCCAGCGCGTACGGCGGCTCGTTCGCCGAGGCGCTCGGCGCGGTGCTGCCGTGCTACTGGATCTACCGCGAGGTCGGCACCGAGCTCACGCAGCGCGGCTCCCCGAACCCGCTCTACCGGCGCTGGATCGACACGTACGGCGGCGAGGAGTTCGGGGCTGTCGTGGACGCGGTGCTCGCGCTGACCGACCGGATCGGGCCGACGCTGTCGGAGGCCGACCGCGCGGCGGCGGCGAAGCGGTTCGGCACGACCTGTCGGTATGAATGGATGTTCTGGGAGATGGGCTGGCGCCGCGAGGCGTGGCCGCTATGACACGGTCCCGCCGGCGCACGCGCCCTTGCCGAGGATGGACTCCGCTTCGACGTCGTTGTCCTGGACGCGCTTGAGCGCGGCCTGCAAGCCCTCCTTGTCGCCGTCCTCCGCGTGCTCGCGAGCCTCCTTGAGGTCGCCGATCGCCGCCTCCAGGCCGTCGAGGTACCCGTCCCACTTCTTCGCCAGCGCGCCGTCCTCGGGCTCCAGATCTCGCAACCGGTCGTAGCCGTCCTGGACGATCGGCGTCGCCTTGCCGAGGTACTCGGCCAGGCGGTCGAAGGTCTCGGCGTCGGTCCGGCCTCCGCTCGGATCGGGGATCGCGTTGGCCTTCCTCCTGGAGTCCGAGCAGACCGCGGTGGCCTTGCTGACGAACTCGGCCCGCGGGAGCTTGTCCGTCTCGTCCCCTCCGCACGCGCTTGCCCCGAGCGCCATCGCGGCGAGCGCGATCGGTACGGCGACGGTCGTTCTCATAGCCCCTCCTCGCTTGCTGGTCAGCTCGCGGCCGACGACGATGTCGCGCAGGCGTCTGCGCCGATCCGCTTGGCCGCGGTGCTCGAGGCGACGATCGCGGCGTTGATCTGCGCCAGCGTCCGCTGGGCGGTCCTGTCGCGCGCCTTGACCTGCGCGAGGAACTCGTCGAGCAACCGGGCCGCCTCCTTCTGCTTGGCGATGAACGTCTCCCAGTCTCGCTGCACGGAATCGGCGGGCTCGAGCGTCTCGAACTCCTCGATCGAGTCGGCGATGATCGGCCGCGTCTGGTCGTAGTAGTCGGCCGCCGTGCGCTCGTTGGCCGCGCCCGCCGGCTGGGGCACGGCCTTGATCTTCTTGTCGAACTCCCGGCAGATCGTGTCGGCTTGCCTGGCCAGCTCGTCCTTGGAGAGCTTGTCGTCGCCACCCCCACAGGCGCTGATGCCCAGCGCGAACAGGGCGGTTGCGAGCATCGCGGCGAGGGAGAACCTCATGCGGCGCGCAGTCTACGTCCCTCGAGAGGCCGGGTTGCCCGGTGGCTACGATCGCGCCCGTGCCGTTCACCGTGACCATCCGCGTCGGCCCGAAGGTGACGCGCGAGCGCGCCGCTTCGCTGGCCGAGGCGATCGACGTGCTCGAGCACCGCCTCACGAACCTCGGCGACGAGGCGATCCGCAAGCGCCAGCGGGCGTTCGCGCGGGAGTACGAGCCGGTCGCGCAGGTCGCGGCGCGCGGCGAGCTGTCGGGCCCCGGCCGCCTGCGGCCGGCCGTGCGCGCGGGCGCCGACGTCCGCGGCGACGGCTCGATCGAGGCCTACCGCGGCAAAATGCGACGCGAGCTCATCGCGCAGCAGGCCGGCGAGTCCGCGTTCGACGCGATGCGGCGAACGCTGACGAGCGCCTAGAGGCGTGACCACCTGAGCACCGGGCCCATCCGCGCTCAGGGAGTAACTGCGGCATCGACGGAAGGGCCGCACCCGCGCGGCGCTCTGCGCGCGACACGCGCGAACTGCCCCGGCGGACCGCCCACCCGGGGTCCCGTTCAAACCGTCCAGCATGCCGTCGTCTTGCACGGCACCCCCGACCCGGCGCCGCGGCCGGCCCGAGCCACGCTCGTCCGTTATCGATGCTGTTCGTAGACGGGGCGACGGCGCTAGCCCTCGAGCTGTCCCTCGTACGGCCCGCGCCCGCAGCGGCACGCCGCTCCGCACCGCGCCGCCAGCTCGAGCGCGTCGGGCAGCGCCATCTCCGCGGCCAGGCCGTACGCGAGCGCCGCGGCGAACGAGTCGCCGCAGCCGTAGGCGTCCATCGGCGCGTCCGGCAGCGCCGTCGGGTCCCACGTCCCGGAACGTTCGGCCGGCAGCCACGGTGGCGGGCCGTCGCCGTCGCCGGCCGATCGGGTCGCCTCCCACGAGCCGCCTGACGCGCTGCGCGTGCGCACGACCACCCGCGGCTCGGGATCCAGCGCGCCGGGCTCGTAGACCTCGCCCGGGTCCGTCGCGCTGCCGACGAGCACGTCGAGCAGCACGCCGGAGTCCTTCAGCGCGCCCATCGCGCGCGGCGTCGCCACGAGCA
>JBOGYT010000033.1:0-14998 GCA_050696955.1 Solirubrobacteraceae bacterium
CGCTCGACATCGAGACGGACGGGTCGATCGACCCGACGTCCTCGCTGCGCGAGGCGGCCGAGATCCTGATCTCGCAGCTGGCCATCTTCACCGACCCGGATCGCATCGACGAGCTCCGGGCCGGTCCCGGCGGCGTGCTCACCGACGGCAACGGCGCCTCCGCGATGGGTGGCGCGGGCGCCGGCGGCGCGGGTGCGTCGGCCGGCCCGATGCACGACATCCTCATCGAGGAGCTCGAGCTCGGCGTGCGCTCGTACAACTGCCTGAAGCGCGCGGGCATCCAGACCGTGGGCGACCTCATCTCGAAGTCCGAGGGCGAGCTCAACGCGATCCCGAACTTCGGCAAGAAGTCGATTGACGAGGTCATCGAGACGCTGCACAACCGCGGTCTCGACCTGCGCGCCGACTGAGTCCCGGCTTAGGCTCCCGCTCCGCTCATGCGCCACCAGAAGACACGCCACAAGCTCAGCCGCAGCTCGTCGCACCGCAAGGCGCTGCTGATGAACCTCTGCAAGGAGGTCATCGAGCACGAGCGGATCAAGACATCCGAGGCGAAGGCCAAGGCCGTCAAGCCCGAGATCGAGCAGCTCATCACGCTCGCCAAGCGCGGCGACCTGCACGCGCGCCGTCAGGCGCTCAGCGCGCTCGGCCAGGACAAGTTCGCGGTCCACACGCTGTTCGACGAGATCGCCCCGCGCTACGCGGGCCGGTCCGGCGGCTACACGCGGATCCTCAAGCTCGGTCCGCGCCGCTCGGACTCGACGGAGATGGTCTACCTCGAGCTGGTCTGACCGGCGGCTCGCGCAGGCCGGGCACGGCGACGTACAGCACCACGAACGCGACTCCGGCGACGATGCCTGAGGCGATGAGCGTCGTCTGCGCTCCGATGGAGCCGGCGATCGGCCCGCACAGGCCGAACGACAGCGGCAGCAGGCCGAACGAGGCCAGCCAGTCGAGGCTCGATACCCGTCCGAGCAGCTCGTCGGGCACGCGCAGCCGGACGAGCGAGAACCAGATCACCTCGCCGGCGAAGCCCAGCCCGAGCCCGATCGCGAACGGGATCGCCGCCACGAACGAGCCGACGAGCCCGTAGCCGGTGATCGCCGCCGTGCTCGCGCCCCAGGCGATGAACATCGCGGTGACCGGCCGGCGCGGCAGCCCGCGCTGTCCCACGACGAGCGAGATGGCCAGGCCGGCCGCGCCGCTGATCGCCATCAGCAGGCCGTAGCTCTCGGCGCCGCCGCCCCAGTCGTTCTTGATGACGTACGGGAGCAGCACGTTGAGCGGGCCCATCGCGGCCATCACGGCAATCGAGGCGGCCGCGAGTGTGCCCCACAGCCACGGCTCGCCGCGCACGTAGCTCAGCGCCTCGCGGATCTCGCGCGTGAACGGCTCGCGCGGGCGCTCAGGTGGCCGCGTCGGGCTGCGGATCGCGGCGACAAGGGCCATCGCGACTCCGAACGACGCGGCGTCGACCAGCAGCGCGGTGCCGGGGCCGAACGCGGCGACGAGCAGACCTCCGAGCGCCGGGCCGACGAACATCGTCGCCCCGCGGTCGGCGGACTGCGTCAGCCCCGACGCCGCGACGAGCTCCTCGTGGGGGACGACCGCCGGCACGAGCGCCGAGGCGGCCGGCTTGACGAACGCCGTCCCGGCGCCGACGACGAACGCGACCGCCGCGCACTGCCACACCGTCACGAGGCCCGCCAGCGACAGGATGCCCAGCACGGCCGTCGCGACGAGCTGGACGGCTTCGGCGGCGATCAGCACCCTGCGCCGGTCGAGCCGGTCGATCAGCACGCCGGCGACGGGCAGGCAGCCGATCAGCCCGATCGACCAGGCCAGCAGGACGAGCGACAGCGCGGTCGGCGTGTTCGTCAAGGCCAGCACCTGGAACGCGATCGCGACGACGTAGATGCCGTCGCCGGCCAGTGACACCGTCTCCGCGGTGAACAGGCGAGCGAAGTCGCGGCGGCGCAGCGGCGCGATCAGGCGCATCGGCACATCGTGTCAACCGTCTACCCGCCGGGGCCGCCCCGGGCCAAACCGTGGAAGATCACCCCCGTGACCAACGAGGAGGCGCATCGGCTCGCACGCGAGAAGGGCGTCTCGCGCATCCTCTACGCGCTCGTGCGGGCGCTGGCGGTGCCGTTCATGCGGCTGTACTTCGGCCTGCGCATCAGCGGCGCGGAGCGGATCCCGCGCGAGGGCGCCGTCATCATCGCACCGAACCACAAGAGCTTCTGGGACTCGTTCTTCGTCGCCGCGGCGACGAGGCGCCACGTGCGCTACATGGGCAAGACCGAGCTCTTCGAGCGCGGCGCCGGCAGGATGCTCGTGCGCCTCGGCGCGTTTCCCGTCCGCCGCGGGATGGCCGACACGGACGCGCTCGAGACCGCGCGGACCGTGCTGCGCCAGGGCGGTGTGCTGGCGCTCTTTCCCGAGGGCACGCGCGTGCGCGATCCGGACGCGCTCGGCACGCCGCGCAGCGGGGTGGGGCGGCTCGCGCTCGAGACGGGCGCGTCGCTCGTGCCGGCCGCCATCACGGGCACGGAGCGGCTGTTCATCGGGCCGCTCCCCAAGCCGCGGCGGGTGCGGGTCGCGTTCGGCGAGCCGATCCCCGTGGCCTCGCTGACACCGACGCCCGAAGTCGCGCGCGAGCTCGTCGCCGAGACCCTGTGGCCGGTGGTGGAGCGTGAATACGGGCACCTGCGCGCGCGCAGGGGTCTGATCGCGGCCGGGCTCGCCGCGCTCGGCCTCGGCGCGGGGGTCGCCGTGCGGCGCCGGCGAAAGCGATGACGAGCCGCCTCGACCTCGAGTACGACGGGACGGCGTTTGCCGGCTGGGCGCGCCAGCCCGGCCAGCGGACCGTGCAGGAGGAGGTCGAGAAGGCGCTGGCCACGGTGCTGCGCGAGGACTCGGTTGCGCTGACCGTCGCCGGCCGCACGGATGCCGGCGTGCACGCGTGGGGCCAGGTCTGCTCCTACGAGCACGAGGCGGTCGATCCGCTGCGGCTCAACGCGCTGCTGCCGCGCGACGTCGCGGTGCTGCACTCAAACCCCGCTCCGGACGGGTTCGACGCGCGGCGCCAGGCGCTCTCGCGCACGTACTGCTACCGCGTCCTGCACCGCCGGGCGCGCTCGGTCTGGCTGGAGGGCCGCGCGCTGTGGCACGGCTGGCAGCTCGACCGCGAGGCGCTGCAGGCCTGCGCGCGGGCCCTGCGGGGCACGCACGACTTCAGGGCGTTCACGCCGAAGGAGACCTACCACGAGCGCTTCGAGCGCGACGTGCACGCGGCCGAGTGGCGCGCCGACGGCGACCTGCTCGAGTTCTGGATCACGGCCGACACCTTCATGCGCCACATGAACCGCGTGCTCGTGGGGACGATGCTCGAGGTCGCCACCGGCCGGCGCGCGCTCGACGACTTCACGGCGTTGCTTGCGGGACAGCCGCGCTCTGACGCGGGACCGACCGCGCCGGCGCACGGTCTGGCCCTCGCCTCGGTCTCCTACCGCGACCCCTCCCTATCCTGAGGAGTCCCGATGAAGGTGCTCCTGACCAACGACGATGGGATCGACGCCGAGGGGCTCCAGATCCTGCGCCGCGCGCTCTTGCGCGTCCCCGGCATCGAGCTGGCGGTCATCGCGCCCGACGGCAACCGCTCGGCGATGGCGCGCATGATCACGACGCACAAGCCGCTGTGGGTGCAGGAGGTCGAGTTCGACGACGGCTCGATCGGCCACGCGACCGACGGCACTCCGGTCGACTGCGTGCGGCTGGCGAACCTCGGGCTCATCGAGGGCTTCGAGGCCGACCTGATCGTCTCGGGCATGAACCACGGCGCGAACCTCGGCGACGACATCACGTATTCCGGCACGGTCGCGGCGGCGTTCGAGGGCATCGTGCTCGGCCTGCCGGCGATCGCCGTCTCGCAGCAGTCGACCGCCCGCGAGATGGACTTCCGCCTCGGCCGCACGTTTCAGTTCGAAGAGGGCGCGCGCTTCGTCGCGCGCGTCGTCGAGGAGATCGACGACGTCCCGCTGCCGGGCGGCACGCTGCTGAACGTCAACTGCCCCGCGGGAGATGCGACGGGGGTCGCGATCACGCGCCTGGGCAAGCGCATCTACCGCGACGAGCTGACGCTCACCGACACGCAGGCCGACGGCCGCCGGCGCTACTGGGTCTACGGCTCGGACCCCGGCTTCCACGACGAGCCCGGCACCGATCTCGCCGCCGTCGCCGCGGGGCTGATCTCGGTCACCCCGCTGCACTTCGACCTCACCGACGCCGCCGGCATGGACGCGCTCGAGCGCCATGACCTCGGCCGGCTGCTGGCGCCGGCCGCCCGGGAGGTGGAGTGAACAGGGCCGACGTGCAAGCTCGCGCCGCCGAGCTGCGCGAGCAGCTTCACCACCACGGCTACCGCTACTACGTCCTCGACGACCCGGAGGTCGAGGACGACGTCTACGACGCGCTGCTCGACGAGCTGCGAGCGCTGGAGGCCGACCACCCGGAGCTCGTCACCCCGGACTCCCCGACCCAGCGCATCGGCGGGGAACCGGTCTCGTCGTTGACGAAGGTCGAGCACGAGATGCCGATGCTGTCGCTCGCCAACGCGCGCTCGGAGGAGGAGCTGCGCTCGTGGGTCGCGCGGATGCGCAGCCACCTCAGCCGCGAGGGGATCGAGGACCCGCAGTTCGAGTTCGTCGCCGAGCCGAAGATCGACGGCCTGGCGATCTCGCTGCGCTACGAGGACGGCGTGCTCGTGCGCGGGGCGACGCGCGGCAACGGCGAGGTGGGAGAGGATGTCACGCACAACCTGCGCACGATCCCGACGATCCCGCTGCGGATCGACGACGCGCCGCCCGTGCTCGAGGTGCGCGGCGAGATCTACATGTCGCTGAAGGACTTCGCCGCGCTGAACGAGCGCCGCGCGGAGGCCGGGCTGTCGACGTTCATGAACCCGCGCAACGCGGCGGCGGGGACGATCCGCCAGCTCGATCCGAAGCTCGCGCGGGCGCGCCCGCTGTCGCAGTGGAGCTACGGCGTCGGGCGCGTCGACGGGATCCGCTTCGAGAGCCATTGGGAGGCGCTGCAGTGGCTGCGCGAGCACGGCTTGCGCGTGAACGACGACATCAGGCTGCTCGCCTCGGAGGACGAGGTCGTCGCGCAGTGCCTCGCGTGGCAGGAGCGCCGCAGCGGGCTGGACTTCGAGATCGACGGCGTGGTCGTGAAGGTCTCGGACCGCGAGCTCCAGCGCCGCCTCGGCACGGTCGGCCGCGACCCGCGCTGGGCGATCGCGTGGAAGTTCCCGCCGACGACGAAGATCACGACGCTCAAGGACATCATGTGGAACGTCGGCAAGTTCGGCGACCTGCACCCGTTCGCCGTGCTCGAGCCCGTCCAGGTCAGCGGGGTGACGGTGAAGCTCGCGACGCTGCACAACGAGGAGGACCTCGTTCGCAAGGACCTGCGGCCCGGGGACGAGGTCATCGTGCTGCGCGCCGGCGACGTCATCCCGCAGGTGCTCTCACCGGCCCCGCACGCGGTCGAGCGGCCCGATCGCGCGGCGCCGCCCGCCCCGCCCGAGCGCTGCCCGTCGTGCGACACGCCGACGATCAAGCCGCAGGACTCCGTGTTCACGATGTGCCCGAACCGGCTGTGCCCCGGGCGCCAGTGGCAGCTGCTCAAGCACTTCGTCTCGCGCGGCGCGATGGACATCGACGGGCTCGGCGAGAAGCAGGTCGCGCAGCTCCAGCACGCCGGGCTCGTGACGACGGCGGCCGACTTCTACCGGCTGTCGCCCGAGCAGCTCATGGAGCTCGAGGGCTTCGGCGAGATCTCCGCCAACAAGACCGTGCAGAGCATCGCGGAGTCCCGGGAGCGCCCGTTCGGCCGCCTGCTGTTCGCGATCGGCCTCGAGGAGGTCGGCTTCGTCACGGGGCGCAACATCGCGCAGCGCTTCCGCACGATCGACGCGCTGCTCGCAGCCGGCGCGGAGGAGATCGAGCAGACGTCCGGCGTCGGTCCGAAGATGGCCCGGACGATCCAACACCAGCTCGCGGACGAGCAGATGCGCGCGCTCATCGCCGACCTGCGCGCCGTGGGCGTGCGCATGGAGCTCGAGGGCCCGCCGCCCGGCGAGGGCCCGCTGGCGGGCAAGACGTTCGTGCTGACGGGAACGCTGCCCGAGCTGACCCGCGAGCAGGCGACCGAGCGGATCGAGGCCGCCGGCGGCCGGGTGACCTCGAGCGTCTCGAAGAAGACCGACTACGTCGTCGCCGGCGCGACCCCCGGGTCGAAGCTCGAGAAGGCCGAGCGCCTGGAGGTCGCGGTGATCGACGAGGCGGGGCTGCTGGCGTTGCTGCCGTGAGCCAACGCGAGCGCTGCCCGGTCCGGCGGCGCGCGCCGGACCGGGCAGGAACGTCAGGTTAGATGCACTCCACGATGACCCAGATCGTGAAGTCCTTCTGCGTGTTGTTGACCTTGATCGGCACCTTGCGCGGGCCGTGGCCGACGAACGTATTCCCAACCCGCACCGATCCGACGGTGCAGCCCGGCTGATCCGCCACCGTGATGTAGTGCGTACCGGCGGTGACCGCCTCGACGTGCGCCTCGTGGAACACGTTGAGGCTGGGCGCGTGGTAGGACCACTTCTTGTTCTTCGCGCCGGTGGGGTCGGTCCAGGTGGCCGCCAGCCCGTGGAGCCCGACATCGCTCGGGTAGTCGTAGAACTGCGTGTCGATCTCCTGGGCGCCCGAGGCCTTGACCTTGAAGTTGTCGGTCTTGCTCTCGGACGGGATGAACCCGTGCACGGAGACGCCGGCCTTGTAGCCGCAGTCGACGACGCTGAGCCCGTCGATCACGCCCAGCGCGCTGCAGCCGGCGAGGTAGTCGGAGACGAGCGTCACCCAGACCTTGTAGACGCCGCCCGGATTCGGCGTGTCGTTGTACGGCATGAGCTGCACCGTCGTCGCACCGTAATCGAGGTCGATGCCCGTCACGTGCGCGCAGGCGCCCGAGGGGGCCACGCTGGTGATGATCCCGCCGCTCACCGTGAACTGGCGGCAGCTCGCGAGATCGGTCGACAGGAGCGTCTTGCCGGACGGATCGGTGACCTGGAAGACGTACGTGCCGTCGTCCAGTCCGGCCGCCGTCTGCGGCGCTCCCGGACCCGGCCCGCCGTCGAGATAGACGGCCTCCTTGTTCGGATAGATGTTGAAGTTGACCTCAGACCCGTCCGCGAGCGTCGTGAAGATCGCTCCCGAGGGCGCCGGGTCGGCAGCCGCGCTGCTTGCGCTGATGAGCACGAGGGACGTGGCGAGGAGCGCCGCCACCACCCCGGCTCTGCCCACCATCCGACGCGGGATGGATGTTGGATGGAACATGGCTCACGACCCCCTTGAACTCATACGTGCTTGTCGCCGCCGTGCACCGGAGGGCACACAGCATCCCCTGCCGACGCGATCGTAGCCCTGCAACCGCCCAAGAACCGAAGCTCTGTCCGAATTTCCTCCTCCGTCAGCCACCGGTCGTCGTGTCGAGCCGCGCGATCGCGATCGCGATGCGGTCCTGAATCGCGCGCGCCCCCGCCGGGCTCACGCGGTTCATGAGCAGCGCGAACGAGATGTCGCGCCCGTTGCGCGCGCGGCAGTAGCCGGCGAGCGCGCTGACGTTGCTCAGCGTGCCCGTCTTGACCTGGCAGCGGCCGGCCGCACGCGTGCCGCGCATCCGTCGCGCGACGGTCCCGGTCCGGCCCGCCACAGCGAGCGACGCGCGGAACGCCAAGCCGGCGTCCGTGGCGTACATGCCCTCGAGCAGCCGCACGACCTCGAGCGGCGTCGTGCGGTTCGCGCGTGACAGGCCGGAGCCGTCCTCGATGCGCGGCCGCACGCCGAACCCGGCCAGCGTCTGGCGCACGACGGAGGCGCCCGTGCCCGTCGCGCCCTTGCCGCGGTAGCGCGCGCCGAGGCCCTTGAGCAGCATCTCCGCCGCAAAATTGTTGGACGGCACGTTGACGAAGCGGCTGAGCTCGCCGACGTTCATCGACCGCCAGCTCGCGACCGACGCTGCGCCGGCCGGCGCCGTGCCGGCGCGGCTGCTCTTCGTGGTGCGTACGCCGAGCCTGCGCAGCTCGGCGGCGAAGCGCTGCGCCGCGAAGCGGCCGGCGTCGAGCCGTGCGCGCCCGCGGAAGATGCCGCGGTCATAGGCCAGCGCGCTGAGCACGCCCGTGAGGTCGCCGTCGTAGCCGTTGAAGCGAGCGGCGCGGCGGCGGTCGAAGTAGCTCTCGTCGCCGACGACCGCGCCGTCGACGGCACGGATGCCGGCCTTGCGCACCGCGCTGGCCAGCCGGGCCGAGCCCTGCGCGCCGAAGAACGGGTCTCCCTGGCCCACGAGCACGAGATCGCCGTGCAGCACCCCGGACTCGTCGATGCTGCCCGCCGTGACGGCGGCGGTGGCGAGCGTCGCCGCCGGGCCGAGCGTCAGCAGCGCCGTCGAGGTCGTGTAGAGCTTCTCGACCGAGGCCGGGATACGGGGCAGCGTGGCGCGCCGCCCGTAGATCCTGCGGCCGCTGGCGGCGTCGCTGACGTACGCGCCGGACGCCCTGCCGGCGCGGTTCATCTCGGCGGAGATCCTGTGCTTCAGGTCGGCCTCGTCGTAGGCCGCCGCGGGCGCGGCGAGCGCCGTAGACGTGGCGAGGACGAGCACGATCGCGGCGAGCCGGGGCATCCATGTAACCAACAGCATCGCGCGGTCGGAGGTGCGGCGGTCTCGCAAACTGGTCGGATCGGCGGGGCGCGGGGCGCGGCCCGCGCCTAGACTGCGGGGTCTCATGGGCCAGGTAGTCAAGCTCGATCCGAAATCGAAGGGGCGGGCGGGGCCACAGGCCAAGCGCCGCGGGAAGCGCTCCAAGACGGCCCTCGTCCTCGGCGGCGGCGGCTTCACGGGCGGTGTCTACGAGATCGGCGCCCTGCGTGCGCTGGACCTGCTGACGGTCAACCGGACGGTCAACGACTTCGACGTCTACGTGGGCACGAGCGCTGGCGCATTCGTCGCCGCGCTCACGGCCAACGGCGCGACGCCCGAGGAGATGATGCGCGTCGTCGACCGCCAGAAGCCGAGCCCGTTCGCGGACGTCGACCTCGGCACGCTGCTGCGTCCCAATATCGGCGGCTACGCCAGGAGCGCGATCCAGATGCCGTTCCGCGCCCTCGGCGTGTTGCGCGAGATGGCCAGCCAGCTCGGCCAGGTGTCGGCGATGGATCTCGTCCTGGCGCTCGCGGAGGGCCTGCCGTCCGGCGGCTACTCCGGCGACGGGATCGAGCGCTACGTCCGCAGGGTCCTCAGTCAGGGCGAGCGCAGCGACGACTTCCGGATGATCGAGCGCGAGCTGTACATCCCCGCGACCGACCTCGACACGTGCGAGCGGATCGTGTTCGGCGTCGAGGGCTGGGACGACGTGCCGATCTCGACCGCCGTGCGCGCCTCCACCGCGCTGCCGATGGTCTACACGCCCGTTCACGTGCGCGATCGCGAGCTCGTCGACGGCGGCATCGTCTCGACGACGAACCTCGACATCGCGGTCAACGCCGGCGCGAAGTTCATCGTCGTCGTCAACCCGCTCGTGCCCTACGTCAACGACTTCAAGACGAAGGTGCGCACGCTCACCGGCACGCGGACGCGCCACGTCAGCGACATGGGCTTTCCGCAGATCGGCTACCAGGCCTTCAAGATGGTCGCCTACCAGCGGCTGCACGAGATGGCGCGCCAGTGGGAGCAGCGCTACCCCGGGGTCGACATCGTGCTGATCGAGCCCGAGCCCGACGACGAGCTCATGTTCCAGACGTCGATCATGAACTACGCGTCGCGCGTCGAGGTCGCGCGCCACGGCTTCCAGTCGGTGACGACGCAGCTCGCCTTCCGCTACCCGCACTTCCGCGAGGTCTGCAAGCGCCACGGCATCCAGATCTCACCGACGCGCGTGCGCAAGGTCATGAAGCACTTCGAGGCCGAGCAGGGCCGCACGCGGGCGTGGCGCAAGATCCTCGAGCAGACGACCGGCGCGTTGCTGCGCCAGTCGTCCGCGTCGAAGGACTAGCTGCGCCTGATCGACGACGAGCCCGTGGAGCATCCGCTAGGAGTGCGTCGAAAAACGGCTGACCCCAGCAGCGCGCCTGGCGGCGTGCGTCGCCCTACGCGTGGCGTAGGTTCCGCTCGGTCAGGCCTTGGCGGTCGCCGCGTGCTGCTCGGCGTCCAGACTGGTGAGGAAGAGCGTCTTGTCGATCTTGCCCTGGAAGATCGGTACCCCCATCTCCATGCACTTGGAGATCACGGCGCGGCGGTCGAGTCCTGCTTCGCGCGCCAGCTCAGTGGGGGTGAGGTGATTGGGCATCGGTTCAAACGCCTCCTATGGGGTTTTCCGCACACATATCTTGTAGCAGCCGCGGTGGACGGGCTCAATCGAAATGTCAGATGGGGTTCGGAACGTCCACGAAGATGTGCTCGATATCGAACTGTTCGGCGAGCAGATCGCCCAGCCGCCGCACCCCGAACGTCTCGGTCGCGTAGTGGCCGGCGGCGATGAAGTGGACGCGCTCTTCCGCGGCCTGCGTCATGACCCGCTCGGCCGGCTCACCGGTCAGGAAGGCGTCCAGGCCGGCGGCGGCGGCATCGGCGAGGTAGTCCGCTCCTCCGCCGGAGACGATCCCGATCGTGCGCACCGGTTCGGGACCGTGAAGGAACGCGAGCGGCTCGCGCTCGGTCAATGCGCGGACGCGTGTGACGAGCTCGTCGGCGGCGATGCCGTCGCCGCCGAAGCGGCCGCGCACGCCGATCGGCACGCCCTTGTGCAGGCCGAAGGGCAGCTGCTCGACGCATCCGAGGCCATCGGCAAGCAGCGCGTTGTTGCCGACCTCGGGGTGGCCGTCGAGCGGCAGGTGGTAGGCGGCGAGGGCCATGTCGTGCTCGAACAGCAGCTGCAGGCGGCGCTTGGCGGCCGGCGTCAGCGCAAGCGGCGCGCGATCCCAGAACAGCCCGTGATGGACGACGATCAGGTCCGCGCCGCGCTCCGCCGCGCGCTCGAAGAGCTCGGCGCTGGCGGACACGCCGGTGACGACGGTTTGGACCTCGTCCGGGCCGGGGACCTGTAGACCGTTGGGCCCGAAATCGCTGTAGCTCCCGGGCTCGAGGAGCTCATCGAGATGGGCGATCAGCTTGGCAAGCACGGAGGCTGAACGGTACAGTTCACGGCCAAGGAGACGTACGTCGGATTCATCCGGAGGCACGATGCCGACGGTGATGGGGACACTGGATGGACAGGGGAGCCCATGGCGGTCCTGGCAGCCCAGGTCAGGCCTTCGGATCAGGACACGGATGATCTGGCGCTCGTGGCGGGCATTCGCGCTGGCGACGATCGCGCGTTCGAGGTGCTCTACGAGCGCTACCAGCCGCGCATCACGCGGTACATCCGCGGCATGGTCCAGGACGACGGTCGCGCCGAGGACATCACGCAGGAGGTCTTCCTGTCGGCCCTGCGCAGGATGCGCGAGACCGACCGGCAGATCGTCTTCAAGCCGTGGATCTTCGAGATCGCCAAGAACGCGTGCATCGACGCCTTTCGGCGCACGCGCCACACGAACGAGATCTCCTTCGACGCCCAGGACAGGCTGAGCGCCGGCGACCACGGCTGGCTCGCGGACGTGGGGGCGAGCCCCGACATCGCCGTCGACACGAAGCTCGACCTCGACAACCTGCGCGGCGCGTTCGGATGCCTGTCGGACACGCACCACCAGATCCTCGTCATGCGCGAGCTCGAGGGGCTGTCCTACCGTGACATCGGGGAGCGGCTCGGGATGAGCCGGCCGGCCGTCGAGAGCACGCTCTTTCGCGCGCGGCGGCGGCTCGAAGAGGAGTACGGGGAGATCGTCAGCGGACAGCGCTGCACCCGCGTGCGCGCGATCATCGACGCCGGCGGCCGCACCCCGGGGCTGCGCGACCAGCAGCGGCTCGACCGCCACATGTCCCACTGCCAGCCGTGCCGTCGCCACGCCCTGATGGCCGGCATCGACCTCGAGGCGCGCCCGGCCCGGCGGTCGGTGGCCGCGCGGATCGCCGCGCTGCTACCGCTGCCCGGGCTGTGGCGTCGGCCGGGATCCGAGGAAGCGCCGGTCCAGATGCTCGGCTCGCCCGGGCAGGCGACGATGGCGCACTGGTCGGCGAGCGTCGCCTCCACGATGGACCCGGGAGCGCTGGCCGGTTGGGGCAAGGCCGTGGTCGCCGCCGCGACCGTGGCGTTCGCGGGCGTCGGCGCGGGCGCCGCGATCACCGAGCGCGACGCGGTCAGAGACTTCTTCTCCCGCCCCCCAGCGGTCGCCGGCAGCGGGGACTCGGGCGCCCGCGGTGAGCGCGGACGCGCGCTGCGGCGGGACGACGGGAGCTCGCCCGTTCGCAACTCCCGGGACGGTCACCGCGGCGACGCCGCACGAGCCTCTGGGCCGGCTGCCGCCGGCGGCGAAAGCGGATCTGGCTCGAGCACCGGCCCCCGCGAGCCGGCACCGGCCACGGACGCACCCGCGAGCTCACCGAAACCGCATCCGGCGGGCCCGGAAGGCTCCGCGGGTTCCTCCGGCGGCGGCGGTGGCGGCGCTGGCGGCGCAGGCGGTGTCGGCGCAATCGTCGACGACACCCTCAGTGGCACGCCGGGCGCCGGCGGCGACTCGCCGACGAGCGACACGGGCAGCACCTCGGGCGTCACGTCCACCGCAGACGGCGTTGCCGGTCAGGTCGATGGCGCCGTGTCGGGCTTGACGGGGGCGCCGGACGCTACCGGCTCCGGGTCGGCCGGCCCGGTCCAGGGCGTCGCCACGCCGGTCACGTCCGCCGTGGGCGCGACCCTGAGCGGGAATTGACCGAATCCGGCACCGATCCAGAGCTGGAGCCGTTCACGGACACCGCGCTGTATGCGCTCGGCGCGTACTTCGCCGATCGCCATCCCGAACTCATGGACGACGTCGTCCGCCAGGCCCAGCGCATCGAGGACGCCGGCGTCGAGCGCTACGCTGAGCGGCAGGGCGTAACGCTGGAATCTGCTCTGCAGACGCTCATCACGGGCCTCGCCGTCCGGTACTACCGAGCCGTCGCAGGATCCGCGTGAGATAATCGCTCGGCATCGGGGCGTGGCGCAGCCTGGTAGCGCGCACCGTTCGGGTCGGTGAGGTCCCCGGTTCAAATCCGGGCGCCCCGATATACAACGCCAGGTCGAACGACAGCGAACCCGCCCGAACGGGCCGTCAAGCCAGGCGGGGGCGCTGATTGCGAACGAGCACGAACTGATCCGAATGATCGCGAACCGCGTTCGGATGGCGTTAGGTCGCAGGCGCCGCGCACGTGCGACCTAGTCGCCGCGCCGGTAGGTAGCACGCGCTCGGCTCGCGGCCACGTGCTCCGCTGGGAGGCGGCCTTCGTGCTCGGGCGCTCGGAGCATGAGGTCGGGCGAGACGTGCGGAGCGGCGCGCTCGAGACGGTCGGGGTCGGGCGCAACCGCCGGATCACGGCCGCAGCGCTTCGCGAGGCGTGCGAAGGCGAGCCGCTCCGGCTCGCCCTCGCGGATGCGGTGCTGTACGGCCGGCTCGTCGCGCCGCGCGCCGCGCGTGCAGATCGGACGCCATCGTCGTACTTCGACCTTCCGGACCTCCCGCGCCGTCGGGTGTGGGAGCATCGTGTCTAGGAGCGGCGTCACGACTCGCGTACGAATTGGTCTCGCATCGATCGTCATGAGCGATCGACAGCCGCTCCGCAGGCAGAGGCGCGCCCAGATACCAAGGCAAGACACCCGTCAACGAGAATGCACAGGCGATTATCGGGGCCCCCGACGCTGCACCGGGCCTCCTTCGTCTGGGCGCCGGCCGAGCGTACGTGCTCGCCGAGCCGACTCCGACGGGACCAGGGGTCGACCCGTTGCCCGATGTCGATGACCCGACCGGCGCCGGACTGAGAACCTCCGCATCGGCACAGATCACCGGAACCCAGGCAGCGGCCACCGACGACCCGAACTTCCCGCGGAACTTCAAGACACTCTTCGCCCGCCCGGTGCCCGGCCTTTACGAGGTCAACGTCCAGCCTCAAACGGACTGGGTCACCGCGCGAAACGACGTCAAGCAGCTCGTCATAGGCAACGCGGCCGACAACGGCAAGTTCTACGTAGATGAGAAGAAGGCCCCGGACGGCTCGCAGACCGGAGGAATGAGAGGGTTCTATTACCACGGTCGCGTTCGCGGGCAACTGCAGCGATGCGCGTGGATCGACGCGTACAAGACTGATTATGTAGGTTCGCTGCCCGGCAGCGGGGTGCGCCCCTGCGGCGAAGACCATCGCCTGTCACCGAACCAGTTTGCCAGGCTCATCAACTGCGACCAATGCAACGACGGCGCTCCGGTGAGGCTGCGCGGCCAGAACAGCAAGTATCACCAAGAGCTGCTGGATCGTCAGGAGATCTCCTGGTGGCGCAACGTTCAGCCCGGAACAAATGAGGGCAACTCCCCACGCACGGGCACCTTTGATCCGAGCCCGAACGGCGAGCGTGTCGTCGTGCGCTGGCGCTATCTGACCAAGAGCCGCGGTCGCGTTGCGTCACGGTTCGCACTCGTTAGAGCAGAGAACGATGACCTGTTCGGACCGAACAAGTGGGCATTCATCGAGCGTAAGTGGCTCCCGCACACGAGCGGCAAGGGCGGCCTGTGCGACAACACGGGCGACGGGCCGCCGCGAGACGCCGAGGGAGACCCGGACAAGGCATTGGACGGTGAACGCCTCGACTACACGTCCGAGAAGGCGAAAGGCAACAAGAGACGCAAGAACCGCGGCGATTGGGGCCAGGTGTGTTCGCATCGCTTCTTCAGCGTCCCGCGCTCCGACGCGTCTACCGGAGGCCCATGAACGGCGGTGATCATGCGAGCGCCTCCGGACCCCGTCGGACCCCGCGATCTACGCGGGTTTCATC
>JBOGYT010000034.1:0-5503 GCA_050696955.1 Solirubrobacteraceae bacterium
GCGCCGGCCGCTGCGACGTCGCGGTCGCGGCCTTCGCGTCCCGCGTGGGCGGCGGCTTCGGCCTCGCGGTCGGCTTCGCGCACCGGGCGATCCGCAACCTCACGGGCCTGGACCTCAAGGCGCCGATCTCCGGCCAGCGCGCGCTCAGCGGCGCGGCCTTCGCGGTCGTCGTGCCGTTCGCGCCGCGCTTCGGCATGGAGATCGGCATGACCGTCGATGCGGCCCGCGCGGGGTTTCGCATCGAGGAGGTCGAGCTCGACCTCGCGCACCGTTCGACGGGCAAGACCTGGCGCGGCTTCGTCCATCGCGGCCGCCAGCTCGCGGACTTCCTCGCGGTCTACGCCAGCCGGCGGTAGGCCCTACGAGTGGGCCTGCTCCTCCGCCACGAAGCGCACGCCGACCCGCACGTCCTCTTTGATGCCGGCGACGACGAAGGTCAGCAGTCGCATGCCCTCCTCGGCGAGTGCGACGCGATCCGCGCGGGCGATCCGGCCGAACGGCGTGACCTCCAGCGTGACGATGCCGCGACTGCGGATGAGCCGCCAGGTTCCCCGCACGAAGCCGTCGACGAGGAACGTCTTGGGCGTGAGCACGCGCCGCCGGTCGGGGTGGGCGACGATCCGCGCGCGGTCGGCATAGGCGAGGACGGCGTTGTCGAACTCGGGCAAAAAGCGCGCCGGCGCGGGCGTGTCGGGATCGGGCAGCGGACCGTCGGGAACGTCGAGCAGCTCCCGCCCGCGCTCGTCGCGGTAGCTGCGCAGGCCGGGGCGCAGGCGCTCGATGACGGGCCCAAGGCCGCTCATGCCCGACCACATCCGGATGTCGGCCACGCTCGCGGGCCCGAACGCGGCGAGGTAGCGCACGATCAGCGCGTCGGGCTGCGTCGCGCGCTCCAGCGGGCGGCCGAGCCAGCGCTGCGCGGTCGTCTGGACGGCGCGACCGTTGCGCCCCCACATCCCGCGCGGCGGCACGTGGACGAGCGGCGTGAGCGCCGACAGCGCGTTGGCGAGCGCGCGCGGCTCGTGCCCGGGCCACTCGCTCGCGAGCAGCTGCCCGACGTCGCCCATCGAGCGCGGTTCCCGCTCGACGAGCGTCCGACCCAGCTCGGCGAGCCGCTCGAGGTCGACGCCGCCGAGGTGGCGCCCGAAGCAGGCCTGCATGCGGCGCTCCATCACCGGCTGCAGGACGGGCCGCAGGGCAAGGCAGTCGCGGTCGTTGACGACGTGCAGCGTCCAGCGCATGAGCGCGACGCGGACGACCTTCCGGGCCTCGATCAGCGACGCGAGGTCGTCGGGGTGAAAGTCGGCGATGCGCGCCCACAGCGCGATGTACGGAGCGTTCGGGTTCTGCGCCTGGAGCCCCACGAGATGCTCGAGCGCCTCGTCCGCCGAGAGCTCGTGGCGCTGCAGCAGGAACTGGCGCTCCAGCAGCGCCCGGTTGAGCGCGCGTGGTCCCAGGACGGCGGTTCGCCGAGCCGCGACAGGCTGCGCTGTCAGCACGTTTTTCACCGGCAACGTCCAGCCTAGCCAGTGCCTCGCGGAGCGTCACCTGAACTGCCGGTTAGCCTCTGTCCGAAACCGAATGCATACCGCTGAGAGCATCGCCGAGAGCTACCGCGAGAACACGGCCGGCGACGATCCCGACCCGGCGTACGTCGAGCAGCTGCTCGCCGCCCTCGAACCCGGCGAGGAGGTGCTGTTCGCCTGCGGCTGGCCCGACAACGGCGAGAAGTGGGGGCCGGTCGCGCAGCTCACGGTCACCTCGCGACGGATTCTCGATCAGCGCACGCACGGCGCGGGCGTGAGCGCGCCGATCCGCGAGATCGCGCTGGGCGACGTCCTCGACGTCGTCGAGCGCGGCCGGGGCGGCGAGGTGCTGTTCACCACGCACGCGCTCGTCGTCGATCTCTGCGACGGCCGCTCGCTCGAATGGGAGTGGCTGACGAACCATCAAGTCGAGCCCGCCGCCGAGGCGATCCGCTCGGCGCGCGATGCGCGCGACGGACCCTGATCGCACCGCATTTCGATTCGACCAGGGGTCCACCGGCCGCGGCGCAGCTTTGGACTCGGGTCGGATGGAACGCGCCCACGGTCGTCCTACCGTGACAGCAGCACCGCCAGCGGTCCTGACCGCCGCCGGCGGAGATAGGGCGGCACGTCGTTCTCTCCTCCGACGTGAGTCCCGCCCGCTGTGAGCGATGTGGCCGGGGCCAACCTCTCCTTG
Organism: Solirubrobacteraceae bacterium; assembly: GCA_050696955.1. Taxonomy (GTDB): domain Bacteria; phylum Actinomycetota; class Thermoleophilia; order Solirubrobacterales; family Solirubrobacteraceae; genus CADCVQ01. The sequence goes on from JBOGYT010000034.1 coordinate 2,224, forward strand.
AGTCCCGGCCACGCTCACGCGCTTGTAGCGTCCCACGCGTGATCCTCGCGATCGACCAGGGGACGACCGGCACGACGTGCCTCGTCTTCGACGCGGATGCGCAGCTCGCCGGGCGCGCATACCGCGAGTTCGAGCAGCACTTTCCGCGCCCGGGGTGGGTCGAGCACGACGCCGCCGAGATCTGGCAGGTCACGCGCGCGGTCGCACTCGAGGCGCTCGCCGACGCCGGCGCGGGCCGCGGGGACCTGCAGGCGATCGGCATCACCAACCAGCGCGAGACCGTCTGCGTCTGGGACCCGGAGACCGGCGAGCCGCTGCATCGCGCGCTCGTCTGGCAGGACCGGCGCACCGCGGCGCGCTGCGACGCGCTGCGCGACGCCGGTCACGAGGCGCTCGTGCGGACGCGGACCGGGCTCGTGCTCGATCCGTACTTCAGCGCGACCAAGATCGAGTGGCTGCTGGGCCACGTCGACGGCCTGCGAGAGCGCGCGACCGACGGCCGCGCGGTCTTCGGCACGATCGACTCCTGGATCGTCGTCAACCTGACTGGCGAGCATCTCACCGACGTCAGCAACGCTTCGCGGACCCTGCTGTACGACATCAATCGCGGCGAGTGGGACGACGAGCTGCTCGCACTGTTCGGGGACATCCCGCGGGCGGCGCTGCCGCAGGTGCGCCCGTCGATCGGTGAGTTCGGGACGCTGCGCGGCGGCGCGCTCGACGGTCACGACGGCGTGCCCGTGGCGGGGATCGCCGGCGACCAGCAGGCGGCGCTCTACGGACAGGGCTGCCTCGATCCGGGACTCGGCAAGAACACCTACGGCACGGGCTCGTTCGTCCTGCTGAACGCGGGCGACCAGGCGCCGACGGCGCCGCCGGGGCTGCTCAGCACCGTCGCGTGGGGGATCGGCGAACGCACGACCTACGCGCTGGAGGCCGCGATCTTCGTGACCGGCGCCGGCGTGCAGTGGCTGCGCGACGGGCTCGGCGTCATCGAACAGGCCTCCGACACCGAGGCGCTCGCCGGCTCGCTGGACTCCAACGACGGCGTGTACTTCGTGCCCGCGCTCACGGGACTGGGATCGCCGCACTGGGATCCGTACGCGCGCGGCACGATCGTCGGCCTCACGCGCGGCAGCACGCGCGCGCACCTCGCGCGGGCGACGCTCGAGGCGATCGCCTTTCAGACCGTCGACGCCGTGCAGGCGATGGAGCGGGTGTCCGGCGAGACGCTCGCGGAGCTGCGCGCGGACGGCGGCGCGACCGTCAACGCCTGGCTCATGCAGTTTCAGGCCGACGTGCTCGGCGTCCCGATCGCGATCGCCGAGATCGCGGAGACGACGGCGCTCGGCGCCGCGCTGCTCGCCGGCGTCGGCGTCGGCGCGTGGACGCAGGCAGACGTCGCGCGGCGCGAGGGCGAGCGGGCGCGCTACGAGCCGCACATGGGCGAAGACGAGCGCGCGGCGCTCATCGGGGAGTGGCGGCGCGCCGTCGCGCGTGCCCGCGGGTGGGCGCACGGGTAAGGTTCCGTCATGGCGAGGATGAAGCGCTCAGAGCAGCTCGCCGCGATGGCAGAGGGTAACTTCCGCGACCCGCGCCCCGCTGAGCACTTCGCCGCGTTTCATGAGCGCTCGCGCACACGCGAGCCGGATGCCGCCTACGAGGCGGTCCGCATCCTCACGATGCTGTGGGCGTTCACGTTCTTCCGCGCGCGCTCGATCTCCAGCGAGAAGGTGCCCCAGAGCGGCCCGCTCATCTTCGCGCCGAATCACGGCTCGTTCATGGACCACTTCTTCCTCGGCGCGTTCATGCGCCGCAAGGTGCGCTTCATGGCGAAGTCACAGCTCTTCCAGCCACCGGCCCAGTGGGTCTACTCGCACGGCGGCGTGTTCCCGATCCGCCGCGGCCACCGCGACGAGGAGGCGTTCACCACCGCGCGCACGATCCTCGACCGCGGCGGCGCCGTCGCGATGTACTGCGAGGGCGGGCGCTCGCGCGACGGCAAGCTCGCCGACCGGCCCAAGCCGGGCATCGGGCGGCTGGCGCTCGAGTCCGGCGTGCCGATCGTCCCGGTCGCGATCCACGGGTCGGCGAAGGTGCGCAACTACAAGCGCGGCCAGTTCCCCAAGGTCACCGTCCAGTACGGGGATCCGATCCGCTACGAGCGCGTCGACGAGCCCACGCGCGACCAGCAGATGACGGTCGCCGAGGAGATCTTCAGCGAGATCCGGGTCCTCTACTCGGGCCTCGAGACGCTCGGGCGCCGGGGCGTGTTGCAACGGGTGCGCGAGCAGCGCCGGCTCGAGCGGCGGGGGAAGAAGCGGGCCGCGACGGCGTAGGCGCTTCGGTCAGTGCGGCGCGGCGGCGGGTGGGAGACGCCGCGCTGAACGGCATCGATACGGACACGGGCGGGACCGAGTTGGACCGTGAGTGTCGAATGTGCCCCGTATGGCGGTGCATAGGCGACATTCACGCCTCGCTCGGCCGACCCCAGCTCACCGCACGCGCCGCACCGCGACTGCGCGGTCGACCTCGTGGACGAGCTCCCATCCGCGCGTCACCCGGTCGCGGAAGAGGCGGTCGACGACCGCCGTCGGTCCGGCCAGACCCGGCGGCGAGCCGGGGGCCGTGCGCGCGTCGTGGAAGACGATGTGGCCGCCGGGGCTGACGTGCGGATGCCACAGCTCCCAGTCCAGGGCGCAGCCCTCCTCGGTGTGGTCGCCGTCGACGAACACGAGGTCGACGGGCTCAGACCAGCGCCGCCCCGCGTCCTCGCTGCGCTCGATGTGCCACTGCACCCGCGGCGAGCCGTGGCCGGCGGCGCGGGCGACGACGCGCTTCGTCGCGCCCTCGGTCGCCGCCCAGCCGGCGCGCAGGGCGCCGGGCTGATGGCCGAACGGATCGATGAGGTGCAGCGTCGCCTGGGGCCCGAGCGCGCGCAGCAGGACGAGCGCCGAAGAGCCCTCGTAGACGCCGATCTCGACGACCTGATCGCGGCCGCGAGCGAGCTTCGTCAGCAGCTGCGCCTCTTCGTCGGTGTGCATCGTCCGCGGGGGGATCAGGCCGGCGCCCACCGCGAGCGCGCGCAGGCGCGGGTCGTGGCGGAGGCGGTCGGGTGCGAGGCGCCGCAGAGCCGGGGGGAGCGGCGGGGGGAACGCCCGCCAAACAAGTGGGGGTAAACCAGTGTCTTATAAAAAAAAACGAACCCACCAGACCACCCGGAAAAACGTTTTGCGTCTTGTGGGTTGTAAAAGGGGGGGGGGGGGGGGGGGGGGGGGGG
>JBOGYT010000035.1:0-11361 GCA_050696955.1 Solirubrobacteraceae bacterium
ATCCTGCTCGCCGGCGGCGAGGGCAGCTGGTACGACTACGAGGCCAAGTACGCGCCGGGCGGCATGGAGCTCGTGGTGCCGGCGCGGATCTCCGACGAGGCCCGCGAGCGCGTCCGCGAGCTGGCCGTCACGGCGTTCCGCCTGGCCGGGTGCAGCGGCCTGGCCCGCGCGGACTTCTTCGTCGACGGCGAGGATGTCCTGCTCAACGAGCTCAACACGATGCCCGGCTTCACGACGACGAGCGTCTACGCCAAGCTGTGGGAGGCGTCGGGGTTGGCGTACGAGCAGCTCGTCTCGCGACTGTGCGAGCTGGGGATCGAGCGCTATGCCGAGGAGCGCCGATATCGGTTCTGAGCGACGCCGTAGGGCGGTCGGGCTGCGAGTGCGAGGGGCCGTCATGTCCGAGCGGCCTGCGGGGTACGGGCGGATGTCGCCGATCTGGCACTCGCCGGTGCCGTGTTTGCGTTTGGGCAAGGGTGCTCCGTATCCTCGCTTCCTTCGGCGACGGGAGGGGAACATGCGAATCTGGTCCGGGCTTGGTGCGCTGCTTGCTGCTGTGGCGTTCGTGGTTGCGGAGACACCGGCGTCAGCGGCGGAGCTGTTGACGAACGGCGGCTTTGAGACCGGGACGTTCGACGGCTGGACGATGACGGATCTCGCAACCCCGCTGACGGGCTACATGGTGGCGAGCTCCTCGGACTCGGGCTACTTCGGCTTGGCCACTCCGCAAGAGGGAACGTACGACGCGCTCAACGGCTTTGACGGCGGCGGCCCAGGTCACATCACGCTCAGTCAGACGGTGAGCATCCCGCCCAGAACACCCCTCCTCGGAGGGCCGGTCGTGCTGCGCTGGAAGGACCGCGTGCAGTACGCCCTCTTCCTGAACGCGGTCGAACGGCTGCTCGAGGTGAAGGTCCTCGACCCAGGCACGGATGACGTGCTCGCAACGGTCTACACGTTCACCACCGGACCCGGCGATGACACGTGCTGCTCGATACCCCCGGGTCACGACCTGGGCTGGAAGGACCATGAGGTCGATCTGTCCGCGTTCGCCGGGCGCTCGGTGAAGCTCGTGTTCGACGAGACGATCCCGGAGAACTTCACGGGCCCCGGCCAGCTCGAGCTCGACGCGATCAGCCTGGCGACGTCCGCCACGACACCGCCGCCACCGCCACCGCCGCCGCCGCCACCACCGCCACCCGCGACTGCGCCTCCGACGTGCCAGGGAAAGACCGCCACGATCGTTGCCACCGCCGGCCAGACCGTCATCACGGGCACGCCGTACGACGACGTGATCGTCGGAAGCAAGGCCGCCGATACGATCGACGCCCGCGCGGGCGAGGACACGATCTGCGCGAGCCTGGGCCGCGACACGGTTCGCGGCGGCTCCGGCAACGACAGGATCACCGGCGGCAAGGGCAACGACCGCCTGTTCGGCGCCAGCGGCCGGGACCTGCTGCTGGGCGGCGGCGGCAACGATCAGCTGCGCGGCGGCAGCGGCAACGATCGTACGGGCGGCGGTCCCGGCAACGACACGATCCACGGAGACGCCGGCAAGGACATGCTCGACGAGCGCAAGCTCGGGGGGACGGGCCGCGATCGGCTGTTCGGCGGCACGGGCAACGATCGCGTGCGTACGCAGGGCGGGACTCCCGACAACGTCGACTGCGGTCCCGGCCGCGACAGCATTCGCCTCGACGCCACCGACCGGCAGAAGCGCTGCGAGCTCGTCCTCGGGTAGGCGTGCCCGCGCGGCTGACGTGACGATGGGTCGCCGTCTGAAGAAGTTCAGCGCGCGTGGCCGAACATCGTCGGACCGGACCTCGTGCCACAGGCTCGTAGCGGCGCGCACCGCCCATCCACGGCGGCGGCTGTCGACGGGCGGCCAATCCGGCTCACCTGCGGCGGACGGGTGACCCGCCACGGCGAAGCTCGCCCAGTAGCGCTTCAGGCTCGCGGCCACTACCAGCGAGTCCGCGACAGCTCGAACCGGCCTGAGGGAGTCAGCGCTGCGCCCTTGACAAACGGACCTTCGATTCAGCGGTACAGCAGCACCTCCGAGAGCTCCGCCCGCTGCTCGTCCGGCGGCAGCTTCGTGATCCAGACGAGGTAGCGGCTGAAGCGCTGGCCGGCGGTGTCGAGCGTGATCTTCTCGTTCTTGCTGTCGACGACGGCGGGTCCGGCGACCTGGGTCCAGCCGCTCGGAGGTTCCGACTCGGGCGTCGAGGATCGCGCGACGTGGATCTCCACCGTGAACCCCGGCGACGGCGTGCGCAGCTCGATCTGGCGCGCCGCGACCCCGGGCGATGCGTTGACGACCAGGCCGACACCGGCCTTCTGGAGGTCGCCGCTGCTGTAGCCCTCCGTGGACCAGGTCGAGCTGGCCACCCCGTCCACGAGCGCGCTCGTCTCGCTGGAGTGCTCGCCGTCGCCGCCGATCGGGTCGAAGTCCCTGACCGCGTCCGCGCGCAGGGGAACCTCCTTGAAGCCGGCCGGCGTCGCGGCCTTTGCGCGTTTGCCGGTGCCACGTTCGGTCTGGTCGGCGGCCAGGAACGCGATCCCCGCCGCGACGAGAACCCCGAGGACGACGAGTGCGGCGAGCGCCTTCGCCGAGCTGCGCGCGCGCAGCGGGACCCGCCGCCGCGTCTTCTCGGGCAGCGACTTCAGCACGGTCGTCGCCTCACCCGTGATCTGACCGCTGCGGGCGGTCTCGATCGCCAGCGCATCCTCGAGGTCGGTGATGAGCGACTTCGCGTCGGGATAGCGGCGGTCGAGCTCCTTCGCCGTCGCCCGATCGATCACGGCGGCGAGTGCCGCGCTGACCTCCGGTCTGCGCAGCTGGACGTCGGGCAGCTCGTCGCGCACGTGCTTCATCGCGACCGTGACCTGCGTCTCGCCCTTGAAGGGCACGTCGCCGGTGAGCATCTCGAACAGCACGACCCCGAGCGAGTAGAGGTCCGACTGGCCCGATACCTGGTGCCCGAGCGCCTGCTCGGGCGAGACGTAGTCGGTCGTCCCGAGTACCCGGCCGTCCGCCGTGAGCCCCTCCTGGTCGAGCGAGCGGGCGATCCCGAAATCCGTGACCTTCGCCGCCCCCTCCTCGTCGATGAGCACGTTCTGCGGCTTGACGTCGCGGTGCACGATGCCGCGGTCGTGCGCGACGCCGAGCCCGCGGGCGATCTCGATCGCGTAGGCGATCGCCTCGGGGACGGGCAGCCGCCCGCTGCGGCGGATGCGGTCCTTCAGCGTCTCGCCTTCGATGTACTCGAAGACGATGTAGGGCGTGGGGAAGTCGGAGTCGCCCTCCTCCCCGGCATCGATGACGCCGACGAGGTGCGGGTGGTTGAGCTGCGCGACGGCGCGCGCCTCGCGCCGGAAACGCTCGAGCTGGTCGGAGTCGCGCGCGATCTCCCGATGCATGAGCTTGATCGCCACCTGCCGCTCGAGCACGGTGTCGAAGGCGCGATAGACCGTCGACATGCCGCCGGCGCCGACCTGGGCGTCGAGGCGGTAGCGCCGGGAGAGGAGGGTGCCGACCTGTGAGGCCATCGCTCTTATTGTGCAGCCGCGTGCGGGCGGGTCATGTCAGCTACCACACCGTTCGCATCTGCCCGTTGCATGGAGCGGCGGAACGCCGTTCGCTGTGTGACAAGCTGCGGCCGTCATGAGCCCCCCTGACAGGAGCGTCGAAGAGCGCCTGGAAGAGCTCGAGCGCCGGATCGCCGTGCTCGAGGCGGCGCGCGACCTGGCCGCCGAGCCCGTCACCATCGACGCCACGACGCCCGAAGGTCACACCGCCGTCGTCCGCGCGGTCGTCTTCTCTCCGGACGGCCACACGCTCGCCAGCGCCGCCAACGACGGGACGGTGCGGCTGTGGGATCCGGCGACCGGGCTGCAGACGGCGATCCTCGAGGGCCACGCCGGGCGCGTCCGCGCCGCGTCGTTCTCCGCCGACGGCAGCACGCTCGCGACCGGCGGCGACGACGGGATCGTGCGCCTGTGGGATGCCGCCAGCGGGCGGCACACCGCCGTGCTCGAGGGTCACGCGGGCCGGGTGCGGTCGGTCGCGTTCTCTGCGGACGGCACGCTGGCGAGCGCGGGCGGCGACGGCAAGGTGCGCCTGTGGGACATCACCAGCGGCGACTGCAGCGCGGCGATCGAGGGTCGCCAGGGCCGTGTCCGCGCGGTCGTCTTCTCCCCGGACGCCGGCACGCTGGCGAGCGCGGGCGGGGATGGGACCGTGCGCCTGTGGAACCCGAAGGACGGCAGCTGCAACGCGGTACTGGAGGGGCACACGAGCTGGGTGCGCGCGATCGCCTTCTCGGCCGACGGCGGCACGCTCGCCAGCGCGGGCGACGACGGGACCGTGCGGCTGTGGGATCCCGCGGAGGGTGTGCAGCGCACGATCCTCGAGGCCCATGCCGACTGGGTCTCGTCCGTCGCGTTCTCGCCTGACCAACGCACGCTCGCGAGCGCCGGCGAGGACAAGACCGTCCGCCTGTGGGACATCACGACCGGGATGCAGATCGCGATCCTCGTCGCGCACACCGATTCGGTCTGGGCGCTCGCGTTCTCCCCCGACGGGCGCCGGCTGGCGAGCGCGGGCGAGGACACGACGGTGCGGCTGTGGAACCCCGCCACCGGCCGGCTGACGCGCACGCTGGGCCGCCAGCGCCTGACCGGCTTTCAGGGCATCTGACGAGGTGCTACCGGCCAGACGGCCGCTCGATCTGCCCGGCCCGGTCGGTGACGGTCCCGATCCGCGCGCTGCCCGGATGGCGCTCGGACAGCCGCGCCACCGCGTCGCCGGCGCGCTGCTCGTCGGCGACGACGACGAAGCCGCAGCCCATGTTGAAGACGTCCCACATCTCGGTCTCGCCGACGCCGCCGCAGCGCGCGATGAGCTCGAACACCGGCGGCACGGGCAGCGGCCGGTCGATGGAGAAGCCGACGCGGTCGTTGAGGCGCAGGAGGTTCTGCAGGCCACCGCCGGTGATGTGGGCGAGCCCGTGCACCGGGATGTCCGAGGCGAGCAGCTCGAGCACCGCACGCACGTAGATGACGGTCGGCTCGAGCAGCACGTCGGCGACCGATGCACCGCCGAGCTCAGGCGGCGCGTCGTCGAGCGCTAGGCCGCCGTCGTCGAGGAGCGCGCGGCGGGCGAGCGTGTAGCCGTTGGAGTGCAGGCCGCTCGACGGCAGGCCGATGAGCGCCTGGCCGGGCGCGATCCGCTCGCCGGTGACGATCGCGTCCGGCGAGACCGTGCCGAAGGCGGCGCCGCACAGGTCGAAGCCGTGCGGGCTCGGGTGGCCGCGGATGAGCTCGGGCAGCACCGCCAGCTCGCCACCCGGGATCTCGATGCCGGCGTCCTCCGCGCCCGCCTTCAAGCCGAGCGCGATCTGCTCGAGCGCCGCCGGGTCGGGCTGCTCGACCGCGAGGTAGTCGAGCATGGCGAGCGGCTGCGCACCGACGCACACGAGGTCGTTGACGTTCATCGCGATGCAGTCGATCCCGACGGTGTCCAGGCGGCCGGTCCGCTCGGCGACGACGAGCTTGGAGCCGACGCCGTCGCTCGACAGCGCGATGGCAAGGTCGGGCGCGACGCGCAGCACGCTGGCGTAGTGGCCGGAGCCCAGTAATGAGGCGCTCGGCCGTCCCGGGTCGATCGTGCGCAGCACGTCGACGAGCGCACGCACGCCCGCGTCGCTCGAGGCGATCGAGACACCGGCGGCCGCGTACGCATCGCTCATGGCCTCCGAAACTAGCGCAGGCCTCGGCGCGCCAGCGCCCGCGCGCCGGTTGGAGATTCCACCCGCGCCCGGCGGGACAGGTAGCGTTCGTCGTGAATACTCCGAGGAGGAGCAGATGACGATCAAGCTGTCCGGGCGCTACGAGGAGGGCTCGGAGAAGGAGCGGGCCCACAACCTACTCGTCAAGTCCGAGATCGAGGTGGACAACGTCTACGGCGTCGAGGAGCTGGGCCCGGGCATGGAGGCGATCACGTTCACCTTCAACGGCAACGCACAGACGGCGTTTGCGTCCGACGACGCCGGCGTCTTCCGGGTGATCGATGGCTGGGATATCCCGCCGCCCGCGGATCGCGAGATCTGGCGGGGTCAGAAGTAACCAGCCGCCGCACGACGAGCCCCGCGAGCGCGAGGCGGTACGCGGCGTACGGCAGCAGCGAGCGGTCGCGCTCGACGACCCGGATGATCCGGATCGAGACGAGCGTCGCGGCGAACGACGCGGCGATCCCGGCGGCGAACGCCCGTGCCGTCCCGGCCGGCAGCCCGCGCCGCGCCAGACGGGTCCCCTTCAGCGCGACGGCGCCGACGATGATCGGCAGCGCGACGTGGCGCGAGAGCACGTTTGAGTCTTCGCGGGCGAAGCCGCGGGCCCGCGCCGCGGCGAGCGTGGCGCCGTTGCGCGACACGCCGGGCATGAGCGCGGATGCCTGTGCGAGCCCGAGCGCCAGCGCGTCGAGTGCGCCGGCCTCCTCGCGCCGCCGCTCGCCGCCGCCCATGATGTCGGCGGCCGCCATGGCGACCGATCCCATGACGAGTCCGGCGGCGATCGTCGCCGGCGTTCCGAGCCGCCGCTCGATCGGCCGTTCCAGGAAGTAGCCGACGAGCGCCGGCGGGACGAAGCTCAGGACGATGAGCTGCACGCGGCGGCGGTCCAGCCCGAGCGCCGCCTGAGCGACCTCGTCGCGCAGGCCGATGATGAGCGCCGCGGCCGTGCCCGCGTGCAGCGCGACCTCGAAGGCCTTGCGCAGCTCGTCGTCGAGGCGCTGGTAGGGCCAGTCCAGCAGCCACGGGACGACGGCGACGTGGCCCGACGACGACACCGGCAGGAGCTCCGCCGGCCCGTGCAGCGCGCCGAGCACGACGGCGTCGCGGATCCGCAGCGCGCGGTCAGCTTCGCGAGGCATCGGCGGCCGGCTCCGCCGGTCCGACCGGAGCGTCGCCGTCACCGCCGCGGCGGCGCTTGACGATGAGGTAGGCGATCCCCACGACGATGATCGCGGCGACCGCGTAGTCGACGTAGTGCAGCGAGTCCTTCCACTGCTCCCAGTTCTCGCCGACCTGCTGGCCGATGAACGTCAGCGCGAAGACCCACGGCAGGCAGCCGAGGAAGGTCAGCACCGTGAAGCGCCAGAACGGCATCCGCGCGACGCCCGCGGGCAGCGAGATGAACGTGCGGATGATCGGCAGCATGCGGGTGAAGAACACGGTCGCGTCGCCGTGGCGTTCGAACCAGCGGTCGGCGGCGTGCAAGTGCTCGGGTTTGATGTGCAGCTTGCGGCCGTGCTTTTCGAGGATGTCGACGCGGCCGTAGTAGCCCACGCCGTAGGCGAGCCAGGAGCCGGCGAGGTTGGCGAAGGACCCGACGAGCGTCACGGCGATGAGGCTGTACTCGCCCTTGCTGACGTTGAAGCCCGCGAAGAGCATCGTCGCTTCGCTGGGGATCGGAATGCACGCGCTCTCCAGCAGCATGAGCACGAAGACCCCGAGGAGCCCCAGGTCGGCAACGACGTTCGTCGCGAACTCGACGATCGGGTCCGTCAATGAGGCGATGACGAACACGGGCGCGGAAGGCTACCGGCTAGCCTCGGCGCCCGATGCACGTCTGGGTTGACCTCACGAACAGCCCCCACGTGCTCGTGTTGCGTCCGATCGTTGCCGCGCTGCGCGCGCAGGGCCACCAGGTGCAGATCACGGCCCGCGATTTCGCCCAGACGCTCGGCCTGCTAGAGCGCTTCGAGATCGATCACACCGTCGTCGGCCGGCACCGTGGCGAGCGCGTTGCGGCGAAGGCCGCCGGCCTGGCGCAGCGCTCGGGCGCGCTGGCGCGGTGGGCGCGCGGGCGCGGCTTCGACCTCGCGCTGGGGCACGGGTCAAACGACGTGAGCGTCGCCGCCCGGCTGCTGCGGATCCCGTGCTCGACGATGTTCGACTACGAGTGGGCGACCGTTCAGCACACCGTCAACTGCCGCCTCGCGCACACGGTCGTCGTGCCGGAGACGATCGCGCCCGAGCGGCTGGAGCGCTACGGCGCGCGCGGCAAGATCGCGGCCTACGAAGGCCTCAAGGAGGAGTACTACCTCGCGGACTTCGAGCCGGACCCGACCGTCCTGCACGAGCTCGGGCTCGACCCGGCGCGCCCGATCGCCGTCGTCCGCACGCCGCCGGAGGTGTCGCTGTACCACCGCTTCGAGAACGACGTCTTCGGCGAGGTGCTCGCCTGCCTGCGCGGCGAGCAGACCGTCGTGCTGCCGCGCACGCCGCGCCAGCGCGCCGAGCTCGGCGACGGCTTCGTCGTCCCCGAGCGCGCGATCGACGCGCAGTCGCTCATCGCCTACGCCGACCTCGTCGTGTCGGCGGGCGGCACGATGAACCGCGAGGCGGTGGCCCTCGGCACGCCGGTGTGGACGACGTTCCAGGGACGGCTCGGCGCGGTCGACGAGCAGCTCATCGACGAGGGCCGGCTGCGCGTGCTCGAACGCGCCGAGGACGTCGAGCTCGTCAAGCGCCCGGCAGGTGGGGGGCAAGCGGGGCGCGTGCGGCGCGATCCGGCGGTGCTGGCCGAGCTGCTGATGCGGCCGGTCGACGAACGGCATCGATGAAAAGAAAGGAGCGAAATGGCGCCGGGGGACGCGCCCGACCGTCGGCGGCGTTCGGCCGGTTGTGAGGGGGGGGGTGTGGCAATCGATGCTGTTTCGAGCCCTAGGCCCCGTTCCAGCCCGTCCCGCGAAGCGCCTCGCGCAGCTCATGCTCGCCGAGGAAGACCGCCCCCGCGACCATCGCCGTCAGGCCCAGGGCGACAACGAGCGTCCGCCGGCGGGCGAGCGCGAACGCCGCGACGAGCCACGGCACGCCGAGCGACGTCGCTTTCGAGAGCTCCGGGACGAGGCTGTCGGACACCTGCGCGACGAATCCGACGAGCGCGCCGAGCAGGAGTGCGACCGACCCGGCTCGAAGTACCGAGGGCACACACCCGATGGTGCCAACTCCCCGTGCCACGCGCGCCCGTACAATCCTGACCGATGCGCCGACGGATCCGCTCCGCGGCCTTCCCCCTCCGCCGCCATACGCTGCCGCAGGTTGCGGTCGACGGGGTGTTGGTCGCGCTCGCGTATTGGCTGGCCTACCAGCTGCGCTTCGACGGGGAGCAGGGCGTTCCTGCGCGCTACGAGGAGCTCTTCGACGCGACGGTCGCACCGGTGGTCATCGGGTCGCTGCTCGTCTTCCTGACGTTTGGCCTGTACGCGAAGTGGTGGCGCTACGTCACGCAGCGTGACTACACGAAGGTCCTCCAGGCCGTCGTCGCGGCCGCGCTGCTGCTGCCGGGCTACATCGCGCTCGTCAAGCCGGTCACGATCGGCGAGAGCCCCGCGCCCGTCACGAGCATCACCGCGCCGACCGGGGTCATCGCCCTCTACTTCCTGCTCATGCTGGCGATGGTCGCCGGCGCGCGCTTCATCGCGCGCTCGGTCTACGAGCGCCCGCTGACGGGCTTCCGGGCGCGCAAGGGCGCGCGCGGCGTGCTGATCGTCGGCGCGGGCGACGGCGGGCGGCTCGTCCTGCGCGAGATCCTGCGCAACCCCGAGCTCGGCCTCAAGCCGGTCGGCTTCGTCGACGACGACCCGACGAAGCGCCGCCTGCGGATCGACGGCGTCAAGGTCCTCGGCGCGACGAGCGAGCTCGCGCGGGTCCTGGAGGAGGCCGAGCCCGACGAGGTGACGATCGCCATCCCCTCGGCGCCGGGCACCGTCCGCGCCACCGTCGTGCGCGCGTGCCGCGAGCGCGGGATCCCGGTGCGAACGCTGCCGACCGTCTTCGAGCTGCTCCAGGGCGGCGGCCAGCTCGTCCGCCAGGTGCGCGACGTGCAGGTCGAGGACATCCTCGGCCGCGAGCCCGTCCGCATGGAGCTCGATCGCGTCGGCGCGTACCTCAACGGCGAGGTCGTGCTCGTCACGGGCGCCGGTGGGTCGATCGGCAAGGAGCTCTCGCGCCAGATCGCGCGCGTCGCGCCGCGGCGGCTCGTCCTGCTCGACCACGCCGAGGACAACCTCTTCACGATCCAGCGCGAGCTCGAGCACGACCGCCACGTGCATCCTTCGACGCTCGACGCCGTGCTCGCCGACTGCAAGGAAGAGGAGCGGATGCGCGAGGTCTTCGCCGCCTTCCGCCCGACCGTCGTCTTCCACGCCGCCGCCTACAAGCACGTCGGGCTCATGGAGCAAAACCCGGTCGAGGCGGTCCGCAACAACGCGATCGCCACGCGCGTCATGGCGCGCATCGCCGGCCAGGAGCGCGTGAAGGCGTTCGTGCTCGTCTCGACCGACAAGGCCGTCGCTCCGGCGACGGTCATGGGCGCTTCCAAGGCGCTCGCCGAGTTCGCCATCGAGGCCGAGCAGGCCCGCTTCCCGCTGACGCGCTACTGCGCGGTGCGCTTCGGCAACGTGCTCGGCTCGTCGGGCTCGGTCGTCCCGATCTTCCGCCGCCAGATCGCGCTCGGCGGCCCGATCACCGTCACGGACGAGCGGATGACGCGCTACTTCATGACGATCCCCGAGGCGGTCCAGCTCATCATCCGCGCCGGCGGCCTGTCGCGCGCCGCGGCGTCGCCCGAGTCCCCGGCCAAGGAGCCCGCCGCGAGCTGCGACATCTACGTCCTCGAGATGGGCGAGCCGGTGCGCATCCTCGACCTCGCCCGGACGATGATCGAACTGTCCGGGCTCGATCCCGACCGCGACATCGCGATCGAGCTCGTCGGCCGCCGTCCCGGCGAGAAGCTGCACGAGGAGCTCTTCAACCCCTACGAGCGCCCGCAGCCGACACCTGCGGAGAAGATCCTGCGCGCCGAGCGCGAGCGCCGCGCGCCCGAGGCCGTCGACGGCATGTTCGACCAGATCGGCCTACTCGTGCTCGAAGGCGATGCCGCCGGGCTGGCGTCCAAGGTGTCCGAGCTGTCGGCCGCCCGGGTCGGCTGGTTGGTGGGAACCCCCGACGCGTGAACGCCGCTTTGACGCATGGACCGCCCGACATCGCTGCCAGCGAGACATAACGTGGCCGCCCACATGACTAGGATCCTGCGGACGTGACCGGTGCGTTGATCGTCGCCAGCGCTCTAGGCGACGCCGTGGAGCGAATTGGCGCTTACGCTGGCCTTGCCTCGATGATCGGGCTGGGCGTCCTCGCGCTGCTGTATTTCGCCCAGGCGCGCGAGGTCAAGCGACTGCGTGAGTGGGCGGGCCGCGCGCCCGAGCGCGCCGCGGAGATCGAGCAGCGCGTACAGGCCGACGCGCAGCGGCGCGTCATCGCCCAGCCGCAGACGCCGGCCGGGGCGGCGCAGGTC
>JBOGYT010000036.1:0-8092 GCA_050696955.1 Solirubrobacteraceae bacterium
GTCCTGCTCGCCGCCGGCGCCGCCGAGCTTCACGACGCCGTGCTCGACGGCGCGCCCCTGCCGGCGCTCGTCCTCGCCGGCGCGCTGTTCGGCTACGCGCTGCACGCCTGCCTCGCGGAGGCGACGCGGCCGGCGATCGTCATGCTCGGCGCCGCGGCGGCGCTGCTCGCGCTCGCCGAGCCGGCGTGGTTGCCGGGGGCGCTCGTCGTCCTGCTGATCGTCGCGCTGACGCGCGCCGTCCGGCCGCACCGTCTCAAGATCGCGGGCGCCGGGCTGCTCGCGGTGCTCGTGTGCCTCGTGCCGCATCTGGCGAGCACGGCGAGCCAGAACGAGGGCCGGCCGTTCGCCGACATGGACGCCCGCGCGGTGACCGCTCGCAACGCGGAGTTCGCCGGGGACGGGCACGGCGCGCCGACCGCGGTCGAGCTCTCGCGCGACCCGCTGAGCGGCCGGCCGGTCGATCTCGCCGGCTACCTGTTCTCCGACCACTCGGCGTCGCAGTTCGCCGGCGGCGCGCTCGCCGGGGGCCAGGACAGCATCACGGCGTTCAACCAGACCGCGGACGCCGGGGTGCTCGGCATCCTCGCCTTCGTCGTCGCGGCGGCGGGGGCGCTCTTCGTCTTGCTCCTCGAGCGCCTGCGCCTGCTCGTGCTGCTCGCGCCGCTCGTCGTCGCGCCCACGTTGTTCATCGCGGCAAACACGGCGGCCGACCCCGCCGCGGCCGGCGCCGTGCTGTGGCCGGTGATGCTCGCGTGCGCGGGCATCCTCGCCTACACCGGGGCTCGGCTGGCACACCCGCTGCTCGAGCCCTACCTCGAGACGATCGCGCGCGTGCGGGCGCGGATCCGGGTCCCGCGACTGCCGCGCGCCGCGGCCACGCCCGACCGCAAACGGACATGAGGGTCGTACACCTCCTGCCGCACGCGCGTGCGCTCGGCGGGACCGAGCGCACGGTCATCGACCTGCTCGAGTCGCCGCAGCTCGCGCACATCGAGCAGCGGGTGGCGTTCGTCCAGCCGGGCCGGGCGTGCGGCTTCCCGCCGGCGAAGGTGCTCGGCGGGCGGGCCGGGCGGGTGCTTCCCGGCGGCTCGTTGCCGGCGATCCTCGGCTGGCGTCCGCACATCGTCCACGGCTGGCTGCTGCAGGGCAACGTCCTCGGCGCGGCGCTCAAGCCCGTTCTCCGGGACGCGGTGCTCGTGGCGAGCGAGCGTCACTCCCACGCCACGCTGGGCGGCGCCCGGCCGTGGCTCGAGCGGCTCGTCGCTCGCGCCGAGGACGTCGCGACCGGCAACTCGGGCGCCGTGCGCGACGCCGTCGTGCGGCGCGTGCCCGCGCGCGCGGAAAGCTTTCGCGTCATCTACCCCGGCGTCGCGGCGCCGCCGGCGATGACCGCGTCCAGCCGGACGAGCGCCGTGATGGTGGGGCGCGTGCACCCCGTCAAGGACCACGCGACCGCCCTGCGCACGTGGCGGCGCGTCGTCGACCGCGTTCCGTCCGCGACGCTGACGATCGTCGGCGGCGGCCCGGGGCTGCGGCCGCTGCAACGCGACGCGCGGGCGCTCGGGCTCGCGGCGACCGTGCGCTTCCGTGGCGACGCGGATCCGGCACCCGACCTCGCCGGCGCGCAGCTGTTCCTCTCGACGTCGCGGGCGGAGGGCTTCTCGCGCGCGGTCGTCGAGGCGCTGGCGGCCGGCGTGCCGGTCGTCTCGACCGACGTCGGCGGCATCGCGGAGATCGGCGGCGACGCCGTTCGCGCCGCGCCGGTGGGAGACGACGCCGCGCTCGCCGCGCACGTGCTCGACTGGCTCGAGCATCCCGAGGCGCTTGCCGGTGCGGCGCGGGCGGCCCGGCTCGCGGCGCGGCGCTTCGAGCCGGCGCGCTGCCACGAGGCGTACGCCCGGCTGTACGCCGAGCTCGTCAGCGGCGCCTGAACGAGATGCCCGCCTGGCCCGCGCGCTCGACGATGACGGGCACGATGCGGCGGCTGAACGTCGCGCTGTAGTGGATCGCGTCGTAGCGGGCGAGCACGCCGCCGACCGCTGCGCGGCAGCGGCCCGCGCGCGGACACAGCACATCGTCGAGCGGGATGTACGCGGCGCCCTGGCCGAGGCTCGGCAGGACCCGGCGGTAGATGCTGTCGAGGCGGCGGGTGGGGACGTCGCGGAGGGTGAAGCTCGGGTTGTCGCAGCCCTTCTCGCGCGTCTTGAGGACACAGTCGGCCGGCTCGGCGACCGGTGGCGTCTTGACGATCACGACCTGTGCGCCGCCTGCCATCAGGCGGCGCAGCGTGGCCCGCAGCGACGCCTCGATCCGCGTCTCGCGCTCGGGGCCGGAGCGCACGATCCGGCCGTCCGGCAGCATGAGCGGCGCGGCGACGAGGACCCGGTCGGCCACGATCCAGATGTCGGGTCGGCGCGCGGCGGCGACGTCCGCCAGGATCCGCGGAATCTCGGTCACGCACTCGCGCTTGCTCTCGACTTCGGCTCGCTCCGTCGTGTTGGGAAGCAGCAGCGGCAGGAACGAGCAGCCGCCCTGAGCCGCCTGGACGTAGCCCCATCCGCGCGCCTGCGCGAGGGCCATGAGGCCGGGGTCGAGCGCGCGCGCGGTCGAGTCGCCGGCGGTCGCGATGACCGGCGCGCGTGGCGTAGCCGGCTCGGCGCGGGCGCACCAGGAGTAGCGACCGGCGGTCCCGTAGGCCCGGCTCGAGGGCGGGCACGCCCGGTCGCTGCGATCCCTGAGCCCGCCGGCGATGGCCGAGTTCGAGCTCGTGATCGTCGTGCCGAGGATCGCGGCGAACCAGACGAGCTCGAAGCTCACGACGGTGGCGAGGACGAGCCGCCGGCGCGAGAAGCCGATCCACGGCGCGCGGCCCTCGCGGATGGGGCGCTCGACGGCGTAGAACGACAGCGCCGCGATCGCGAACGTCAGGCCGAGCTCCGCGAGCTGCGTCGGGAGCGGGTCGACGCCGGTGCGCGGGTCGCCGATCCAGACGAGGATCGGCCAGTGCCACAGGTACAGGCCGTAGGAGGTCATCCCGACCCAGCGCAACGGGGCCGTCGACAGGAGCGCCGCGGGCGCGGATCGCGGCGCCGCCTCGACCACCCACAGCGCGGCCGCGACCGTGAGCGCGAACAGGAGCGAGCCGCCGTGGTAGTAGAAGCCGCCCTCGTCGTCGAAGGTCAGCAGCGCGATCGCGAGCAGCGCCACGACGAGCGGCCACCAGCGCCGCGCGAGCGCCGCTGCCCCCTCGCTGTCGAGCATCCGCGGGTAGGCGGAGGCGAGCAGAGCGAGCGCGCACCCGACGAGCAGCGCGTGCGCGCGGGTGTCGGTCCCGAAGTACGCCCGGCTCGGGTTCGCGGCGTCGTAGAGGACCGCCATGGCGATCGCCGACGCGAGGGCGGCGGCGAGGATCCAGAACGCGAGCTTCGCCGGGTTGCGCCGGAC
Organism: Solirubrobacteraceae bacterium; assembly: GCA_050696955.1. Taxonomy (GTDB): domain Bacteria; phylum Actinomycetota; class Thermoleophilia; order Solirubrobacterales; family Solirubrobacteraceae; genus CADCVQ01. The sequence goes on from JBOGYT010000036.1 coordinate 3,445, forward strand.
GGTGGGTACGGCGAGCGCGGCGCCGATCACCAGCGGCCAGACGAGGTAGAACTGCTCCTCGATCGCCAGCGACCACATGTGGCGCAGCGGCGACACCCCGCTGAACGTCGCGAAGTACGACTGGTCGGTGGCGATGAAGTGCCAGTTCGCCGCGTACAGCAGCGTCGAGATGATGTCGCTGCGGCGCGCGTCGAAGGTCGCGACCGGCGCGCTGTACGCCGTCACGACCGCGGTCACCGCGAGCACGATCAGCAGCGCGGGCAGCAGGCGCCGGGCGCGCCGCGCCCAGAACTCCGCGAGCCGCAGGCGTCCGTGCGCGAGCCGCTCCTGCACCAGCAGCGCGGTGATCAGGTACCCGGAGAGGACGAAGAAGACGTCGACGCCGAGAAAGCCGGCGGGCAGCAGCGCGTTGACGTGGTAGGCGATGACCGCGAGGACCGCCACCGCGCGGACCCCGTCGAGCGCCGGCCGGTAGCTGCGCTCGCGCCCGCCGGACCTACTTGACACAGTAGAAGCTCGTCCCGGTGGCGAACGTCTCGATCACGTGGCGCAGTGGGGGTAGCGACTTGTAGGCGCGCATCGCGAGCACCCGCCGTGACGCGCGGTCGTTGAGGTCCTCGACCTCGAGCAGCTCGTAGATCGAGGCGACGCGGCGAAAGCCGACCTCGCCCAGCTCGCGCCGCAGGCCCGGGTGGGTGAACTGATGAAAATCGATCTCCGCGGCATCAACGACCCTCTCCCCCTGGCGGGCAACGCGGATCCGGCGGCGAGCACCGTACGGCAGCCAGCCGTACAGGCGCAAGGGCGGGTATTCGCCTGAACGCGGCGCGAACTTGTTCGTCGAATTGAAGTAGAAGAGCCCGCCGGGGCGCAGCGCGCGGTGGACGTGCTCGAGCGCGCGGCGCGCGTCGCGGACGTGCTCGAGCACGGAGTTGGCGACGACGATGTCGAACGACTCGGGTGCGAGCCCGCCGTCCTGGATGTCGCCGACCTCGATCTCGACGTCCACGCCGTGCTGCCGGGCGCGGGCGCGTGCGAACCCGGCGAGCTCCGGGTTGTGCTCGAGGCCGGTGCAGTGCAAGCCGCGCAGCGCCGCGTGGACGAGCAGCCAGCCGGTCCCCGGCCCGATCTCGAGCAGCCGCGTCCCGGGGCCGGTCGCCACGAGCTTCGCGAAGCGCCGCAGCTGCGTGTCGAACTCCGGCTGGTGTGCCTGCAGCGGGATCTCGCCGCGGGCGCGGATGTAGTCGCGGGTGCCCGCGAAACGCTCCCCGGGGTCGTCGTGGGCAGGGGTCATCGGAGCGCGGAACGGTGTACCACGCCACGGCGTCGGCTACCGTGCCGCCACATGGTCGCAACGACGCCCTCGGCCGCGTCCGACGTCGACGTCGCAAGCGGCGAGCGGTTCGATTTCGGTGAGAACTGGAGCCGCTTTCTCAGCGTCCTGGACGACGAGCGGATCGCCGAAGCGCAGCTCTCCCTGCGCGAGATGCTCGGGCGCGAGCAGCTCGCGGGTCTGACGTTCCTCGACATCGGGTCGGGCAGCGGGCTCTTCTCCCTGGCGGCGGCGCGCCTTGGCGCCGAGCGCGTGCATTCGTTCGACTACGACCCCGGCAGCGTCGCCTGCACCCAGGAGCTGCGGCGCAGGTACGGCCTGCCCGCGGAGCGCTGGACCGCGGCGCAGGGCGACGCTCTCGATCGCGAGTACCTCGACTCGCTCGGTCGCTTCGACATCGTCTACTCGTGGGGCGTGCTGCACCACACCGGCGACCTGTGGACGGCGCTCTCCAACGCCGCGCGGACGGTCGCGGGCGGCGGCCAGCTGTTCGTCTCGATCTACAACGACCAGGGTCCGCGCAGCGCGATGTGGCGGGCCGTCAAGCGGCTCTACAACACCTTGCCCCGACGCGCACGGCTGCCGTACGTGCTCGCGGTCATGGGCCCGCGCGAGCTGCTCGTGGCGGCGAAGTGCGCGGCCCGCGGCCGGCCGCTGGACTACGTGCGCGGATGGACGAACTACAAGCGCACGCGCGGCATGAGCCGCTGGCATGACCTCGTCGACTGGGTCGGTGGCTACCCGTTCGAGGTCGCACGACCCGAAGAGGTCCTCGACGTCCTCCGCCCGCTCGGCTTCGAGCTCGAGCGCCTGAAGACCTGCGGCGGCGGGCTGGGCTGCAACCAGTTCGTCTTCCGCCGCGCCGGCGCGTAGCCGACGTGGACCAGCCGGAGCGACCCGCCCGCTCGATCCGCGGCCTGGACACGCTCGTCGGGGACTTCGCGGGCGTCACGGGCGCCCGCGCCGCGACGCTCGTCCTCGGCCTGCTGACGGTCGTGTTGACGGCGCGGGTCCTGTCGCCCGAGGGCTACGCGGTCATCGCCTACCTGACGCTCGGCGGGACGCTCATCATGTTCGTCGCGGGCGGCTGGAGCGGCGCCGCGGTCATGCGCTACGGGCGCGAGGAGCTCGACCGCACCGCGTCGATGCAGCGCAGCGCATGGGCGCGCGCCGCGCTGACGGCTCCGATGCTTGTCGCGGTCAGCGCGCTGCTCGTGGCGCTCAAGGCGGCGGGTGCGCTGCCCGGGGAGTTCACGTGGACCTACGTGTGGCTGACCCTGGCGCTCGGGCTCTTCTTCGTCGCCGGTGAGCAGCTCCAGGTCGTGCTGGACGCGGCCGGGAGGATGCGCCTCGAGGCCGCCGCCGTCGCCGGGCGTCAGGCGCTGCTCGTCGCGGGGCTCGTCGCCATCGCCGTCAGCGGCATCGGCCGCTCGACGCTCGCCGTGGCGTGGCTCTGGGTCGCCGTCGCCGCGCTGCTCGTGCTCGGCCTCGCGCTCGCGCTGCGCGGCCTGCGGCTATGGCCGCCGCGGCTCGACCGCGCCCAGCTGCGCCGGATCTTCGTCTTCTCGCTGCCGCTCGTCGCGTTCGCCGCGAGCCAGTACGGGATGCGAGCGGTCGACATCGTCGTGCTGCGCGCCTACGGCACACCCGAGGAGGTGGGCGTCTACGCCCTCGCCTATCAGAGCTACACGATGCTGCAGACCCTCGCGATCACGATCACGATCGTCCTCATCCCGCTGTTCGTGTCGCTGCGCGAGGCCGGCCGCGAGGAGCTCGTCGCGCGCTACTTCGAGCGCCTCGTCCCGCAAACGGTGTTCGTGACGGCCGTTTTCGCCGGGCTCCTCGCACCGCTCGTCGTGCTCTGCGTGCCGGCGGTGTTCGGCACCGAGTTCGAGGAGGCGGGCCGTCCGCTGGCGCTGCTCGTGGGCGCGCTCGCGCTGTTCACCGTCACGAGCCTGCTCGCGCCGATCCTCATGCTCCACGAGCGCACCCGCGAGACCTCGCTCATCAACGTCGCGGCGCTCATGGTGAACATCGCCGGCGACATCGTCCTGGTCGGATGGCTCGATGCGGGCGTCGTGGGCCCAGCGATCGCCACGATCGCGGCGCTGGCCGTCATCGTCGCGGGCTACCTCGTCGTCGCGCGGAGGGATCTCGCCACGCGTCCCGCGCTCTCGCCGGCGCTGTTCGTCCCGCTTGTCGCCGGGGTCCTGCCGCCGGTCCTGATCGATGGCCCGGCGGGCGCCGGCCTCGGCCTGGCGGCGACGGTCGCGGCGGCGGCGCTCGTCCTGTGGCGGGTGGCGCTGTTCGCCGAGCAGGACGCGGATCTCGTCGCGCGGCTCGACCTCCCGGCGGCGATCCGGACGCGGGCCGAGACGGCGATCAGGCGGCTGGCGCGGGCGTGAGGCGCAGGACGCGCTCCCACTGCGCGGCGATGTCGCCGGGTGCGTGCTCGCGGGCGACGTAGTCGCGGCAGCGGGCAGCGAGGGCCGCCTGCCGGTGGCGCGCCTCCCAGGCCGCGCCGGCGAGCTCGCCGAGCCGATCCAGCGACCCGCCGGCGACGGAGCCCAGACCGTGGCGGGCGATGATCGCGTCGGGGTCGTGGGAGAGCGAGAGCGCGGGGACGCCCCGCGCCCAGCCCTCGAGGAACACGTTCGGCATGCCCTCCTTCACCGACGTGCTGACGACGGCAACGGCCCGCTCGACAAGCGCCATGAGCTCGGCGCGCGGCCGGACGTCGAGCAGCTCGAGGTTGGGGTGCGCGGCGGCGGCCTCGCGCACGCCGTCGGTCGGCGCGCCGATCATCCAGAAGCGCGCCTGCGGCACGCGCCCGGCGAGTTCCGCGAACGCCTCGGGGCGCTTGTAGGCGGCCATCCGGCCGGCCCACAGGAACGCCTCCGGCTCTGCGGCGCGCGGCGCGGCGGGCTCGGCGATCGAGCGGATGACCGTGCTCGCGCGCGCCCATGCCGTCCGGCACAGCGTCGCCTGGGCGTCGGTCTGCACGACGATGGCGTGCGCGCAGCGGATGCCCACCGGGAAGAGGCGGCGCGCGGTCGGGTCGGAGTCGAGGAACGCGGCGTCGAAGTCGAAGTCCGAGGCGCTCGAGTACACGAAGCGCCGTCGCTTCGCGCGCGCCGCGAGACCGACCACACCGGTGTACGAGCCCGCCGCGCGCTGGACGAAGACGTCGGCGTCGATCGTGCGCAGCAGCGTCGCGACGAGCCGCGCCCGCCCGCGCCCGGGCGGCGGGCGCGTCAGCGCGACGACCTCCACGCCGTCGACACTGCGCGGAAGGCCGCCCGGCACGTCGAACAC
>JBOGYT010000037.1:0-44287 GCA_050696955.1 Solirubrobacteraceae bacterium
GTCGCCGCGCCCGCGGCCACGGCCGCCGTCGCGATCGCCCTGCTGCTGGTTGGACGGACCTTCCATGTCGGTCAGGTCAGCGCCGGCGTAGCCCTCGGGCATGATCTCGCCCTTGTTGATCCAGCACTTGACGCCGATGCGCCCGAACGTCGTACGCGCCTCGTAGAAGCCGTAGTCGATGTCGGCGCGCAGCGTGTGCAGCGGCACGCGGCCATCCGAGTAGCTCTCCGTGCGCGCCATCTCGGCGCCGCCCAGGCGACCGCCGACCTGGATCTTGCAGCCCTTGGCGCCGGAGCGCATGGCGCTCGTCAGGGCGCGCTTCATCGCGCGCCGGAACGCGACGCGGTTTTGCAGCTGCTCGGCGACCGATTGCGCGACGAGCTTGGCGTCGAGCTCGGGACGCTTGATCTCGAGGATGTTGACCTTGATCTGCTTGCGCGTGATGCGGTGCAGGTCCTTGCGCAGAGCGTCGACCTCGGAGCCCGACTTGCCGATGACGATCCCCGGGCGCGCCGTGTGGATGTTGACCTCGACCTCGTTGGCGTCCTTGCGGATCGTGATGTCCGACAGGCCGGCGTGCGCGAGCTTGCCCTGGATGTGCTCGCGGATGTGCACGTCCTCGGCCAGGTAGTCGGCGAAGTGCTTCTCGTTGAACCAGTTGGACTTCCAGTCGTGGATGTAGCCCACGCGCATGGATTCCGGATGGACCTTCTGCCCCATCTAGTGCTTCTCCTCGTGACGTCGCGCGTGATCCGACGGGATGCCGGCGCCGCTGGGCAAGGACGCAGGGAGGGCGCAATGGCCAAGCCATTGCCCCGACTGAGGACGCCGCCCAGCGGTGATCGGCGTCCGTCGGATCACGTGGGATGTTGCGAGGCGAAGCACTACTCACCGTCTTTCGGCGTCAGCGTGATCGAGAGGTGGCTCGTGCGCTTGCGGATCTGCGTCGCGCGACCCATGGCGCGCGGGCGGAAGCGCTTCAGCGTCGGCCCCTCGTCGGCCTTGACCGCGTGGATGCGCAGCTCGTCGCCGACCAGTTCGTGATTGTGCTCGGCGTTGGCGACCGCCGATTCCAAGAGCTTCATCCAGTCGCGCGCGACGTCGCGGTTGGCGTGGGCGAGGATCGCGCGCGCCTCCTCGACGGACTTGCCGCGGATGTGGTCGCAGACGAGCCGCGCCTTGCGCGCGGACGTGCGCACGTACTTCGCGTGCGCGCGGACCATCGGCGGCCCACTGTTCGCGTCGCGTGCGGCGCGTTTCGGCGCAGGCGCCGGCTCGGCCGGCTTGTCGTCGGCCTTCGCGCGGCGCGTGCGGCGCGGCTTGGGTGCCTCCTCGGCGGGCTGAGCCTCAACCTCCGGCTCGGCCTCGGCCTGCGGCTCGGGCGTGGCCTCGGGCTCGGCCTCGGGCGTGGCCTCGGGCGCGGCCTCGGGCATGTCCGCCACGGCCTCTGTGACGTCCTCGTCCTCGGCATCGGCGACGATCTCGGGCGCGTCGGCCTCGGCCGTGGCCTCGGGAGCGTCGGCCTTCGCGGCACGACGGCGGCGCGGCACCTTGGCCGCCTTTTCCTCGGCGCCCGCAGCCTTGGCGTCCGGCCTGGCCTTGCGACGCGTGCGCTTGGGCTTCTCCTCGCTCGCGTCCGTCGGCTCGCCCTCGACCTTCTCGGGGTCGCGATCGGACTTCGATCGCGGTTTGCGCGGCGACGGGCTCACGAGCGGACCTTCCCCGAGCCGGCGTGGCCGCGGTACAGCCGCGTCGGCGCAAACTCGCCGAGCTTGTGTCCGACCATCGACTCCGAGACGAAAACCGGGACGTGCTTGCGCCCGTCGTGAACGGCGATCGTGTGGCCGACCATCTCCGGGAAGATCGTCGACGCGCGCGACCACGTCTTGACCATCTGCTTCGTGTTCGCCGTGTTCATGGCCTCGATACGCGCCATCAGGCGCTCCTCGACCCACGGGCCCTTCTTCGATGACCTACTCAACGCTTCTTACCTCGCTTACGACCGCGGACGATGTAGCGGTCTGAGTCCTTGTTCTTCTTGCGCGTGCGGTAGCCCAGGGTAGGCACTCCCCACGGGGTCACCGGGTGACGGCCGGGCGTCGTGGAGCCCTCGCCGCCGCCGTGCGGGTGATCGACGGGGTTCATCGCCGTGCCGCGCGTCTGCGGGCGCACGCCCATGTGGCGCTTGCGTCCGGCCTTGCCGATCTTGACGTTCTGGTGGTCGGCGTTGCCGATCGTGCCGATCGTGCCGCGGCACTCGTCGCGCACGAGGCGCGTCTCACCCGAAGGCAGGCGCAGCGTCGCCATGCCGCCGTCGCGCGCCATGAGCTGGATGCCAGTGCCGGCGGAGCGGCCGAGCTGGCCGCCGCGGCCGGGCTGCAGCTCGACGTTGTGGATGACCGTGCCGATCGGGATGCGGCGCAGCGGAAGGGCGTTGCCGACGGAGATGTCGGCTTCCTCGCCTGAGGCAACGGTCATGCCGACGTGCAGCCGGCCCGGCGCCAGGATGTAGGCCTTCTCGCCGTCGACGTAGTGCAGCAGCGCGATGTACGCCGAGCGGTTCGGGTCGTACTCGATCGCCGCGACCTTCGCCGGCACGCCGTCCTTGCGGCGCTTGAAGTCGATCTTGCGGTACAGGCGCTTGGCGCCGCCGCCGCGGTGGCGCGAGGTCTTGCGCCCCCGGGCGTTGCGCCCGCCGGACTTCGTCAACCCCTCGACGAGCGTCTTCTCGGGCTCGTCTTTCGTGATCTCCGCGAAGTCCGGGTACGTCGAGAAGCGGCGGCCGGGACTCGTGGGCTTGGGCTTGCGAATGGCCATCAGCGCGTCTCCTCGTGACGTCGCATCATTCGAGCGCCTCCAGACCCTGGAAGATCGGGATCGAGTCGCCCTCGCGCACCTCGACGATGGCCTTCTTCCACGAGCGCGTGCGCCCGCGGATCATGCCGCGCCGCTTGGGCTTTGACTTCACGCTGATCGTGTGGACGCCGATCACGCTGACGTCGAAGAGCGCCTCGACGGCCTGGCGGATCTGCGTCTTGTGCGCGTCGGGGTGAACCCGGAACGTGTACTTGTTCGCCGTCGCGAGCACGTAGGACTTCTCCGAGACGACGGGGCGGATGACGACCTGGCTGTGATCCATTTACCCGTCGCCCTCCGGTGTGGCGTCGGCCGCGCCGTTCTCGCCCTTGGCACGCGCGGTCAGCGCATCGAGCGCCTCCTGCGTGCAGACGACGGAGCCCGCTCCGATGAGGTCGGCGATCCCGACCATCGAGACCGGCAGGACGCTCACGCGGTCGAGGTTGCGAAACGACAGCGACACGCGCTCCTGCTCGTCGGTGAGCACGACGAGCGTCGGGCCCGCGAGCTTCGCGGAGGCCAGCAGCTCGGCGGCCTGCTTCGTCGACGGGGTGCCGAAGGGCTTGGGATCGAGGATCGCGATCGAGCTGCGGCGGGCGTGGACGGTCAGCGCGCTGCGCAGCGCCGCGCGGCGCTCCTTGCGGTTGACCTTGAAGGTGTAGCGGCGCGGCGAGGGGCCGAAGATCGTGCCGCCGCCGGTCCAGATCGGGGAGCGGATCGAGCCGGCGCGGGCACGGCCGGTGCCCTTCTGGCGCCACGGCTTGGCGCCGCCGCCGCGGACGTTGCCGCGCGTCTTCGTCGCGTGCGTGCCCTGGCGGCGTGCGGCGAGCTCCGCGCGCACCGACTCGTGCACGAGCGCCTCGTTGAACGGTGCGCCGAACGCGACGTCGTCGAGCTTGGCCTTCTTCGAGTCTCCGAGAATCGGTGCCTCAGGCATCCGTGCGGACCTCCACGTAGCCGTTGCGCGGACCGGGAACCGAGCCGCGCACGAGCATGAGGTTGTCGGCCGGATCGAGCCGCACGATCTCAAGGCCCTTCTGCGTCACGCGCTTGTTGCCCATCTGGCCCGGACCGCGGATGCCCTTGAACACGCGCGAGGGCGTCGCCGACGCACCGATCGAGCCCGGCGCGCGGACGTTGTGCGAGCCGTGCGACTTCGGGCCGCTGGCGTAGTTGTGGCGCTTGATCGTGCCCTGAAAGCCCTTGCCCTTCGAGACGCCCGAGACCTTCACGGTCTGGCCGACCTCGAACACCTCGACCGTGACGGAGTCGCCGATCTGCCACTCGCCGGCCTCGTCGCGGAACTCCTTGACGTGGCGCATGGGCGCCGCGCCGGCCTTCTTGAGGTGGCCGAGCTCGGGCTTGGAGAGGTGCTTCTCCTTCGAGGCCCCGAACGCGAGCTGGACGGCCTCGTAGCCGTCGCGGTCGAACGTGCGGATCCCGGTGACCGGACACGGCCCGGCCTCGAGCACGGTGACGCGCTCGACCTTGCCGTCCTCCATGAACAGCTGGGTCATCCCGAGCTTCTTGGCAAGGATCGCGGGCATTCAGATGTTCGCCGCCTGGCCCGCGTGCGTGCGGGGTCGTGCAGGATCGAGCCGGTCGGGCGACGTGGACGACGTCGATGCTGATTGCATCGACGAGGACACGGCGGCCGATTCGGCGAAGGTCATGCGCCACCAACAGCTTCGCTGTCGGTGCCGCCGTGCGTGCGTGGGTCGGGCGGCGGACATCTGGGCTAGGTCGCGAGGCGGATCTCGATATCCACGCCCGCCGGCAGGTGGTCGAGTCGCTGGAGCGAGTCGACGGTCTTCGGCGTCGGCTGGTGGATGTCGATCAGGCGCTTGTGCGTGCGGATCTCGAAGTGCTCGCGGGAGTCCTTGTCCTTGAACGGCGAGCGGATCACGCAGTAGACGTTCTTCTCCGTCGGCAGGGGAACGGGTCCCGAGACGCTCGCGCCGGTGCGCGTCGCCGTTTCGACGATCTCCTTGGCCGCCGTCTCGATGGCCGAGTGGTCATAGGCCTTGAGGCGGATGCGGATCTTGTTCTCTGTGGTGGTGGCCATGGTGGCTGGTGCGCGTGTCGGGCGTAAGAAGAGGCGGGTCCCGGGAATCCATCCCCGCCTACCCGCCTCCTCGACGCTCCTCGAGTCTCAGGCGCTCCTTACTCGATGATCTCGGTCACGACGCCGGAGCCAACCGTGCGGCCGCCCTCGCGGATGGCGAAGCGCAGGCCCGCGTCCATGGCGATCGGCTGGATGAGCTCGATCTCCATCTGGACGTTGTCGCCCGGCATGACCATCTCGACGCCCTCGGGCAGGCTGGCCGACCCGGTGACGTCCGTCGTGCGGAAGTAGAACTGTGGCCGGTAGCCCGTGAAGAACGGCGTGTGGCGACCGCCCTCCTCCTTCTTCAGGACGTAGACCTCGGACTTGAACTTCGTGTGCGGCGTGATCGACTTGGGCTTGCAGAGCACCTGCCCGCGCTCGATGTCCTCGCGCTTGGTCCCGCGCAGGAGGCAGCCGACGTTGTCGCCCGCCTGGCCCTCGTCGAGGATCTTGCGAAACATCTCCACGCCGGTGACGACCGTCGACGTCGAGTCCTTGATGCCGACGATCTCGACGGTGTCGCCCGTGTGGACGACGCCTTGCTCGATGCGGCCGGTCGCGACGGTGCCGCGGCCGGTGATCGAGAAGACGTCCTCGACCGGCATGAGGAAGGGCTTGTCGAGGTCGCGCACCGGCTCGGGAATGTAGGTGTCCAGCGCCTCGGCGAGCTCGATGATCTTCGCCTTCGCGTCCTCGTCGCCCTCGAGCGCCTGCAGCGCCGAGCCGGTGATGAAGGGGATGTCGTCGCCGGGGAAGTCGTACGAGGTCAGCAGCTCGCGAACCTCCATCTCGACGAGCTCGAGCAGCTCCTCGTCGTCGACCATGTCGGCCTTGTTGAGGAACACGACGATGTAGGGCACGCCCACCTGGCGTGCCAGCAGGATGTGCTCGCGCGTCTGCGGCATGGGACCGTCGGCGGCCGAGACCACGAGGATCGCGCCGTCCATCTGGGCGGCGCCGGTGATCATGTTCTTGATGTAGTCGGCGTGACCAGGGCAGTCGACGTGGGCGTAGTGACGGTTCTCCGTCTGATACTCCACGTGCGAGGTCGCGATCGTGATCCCGCGCGCCTTCTCCTCGGGAGCATTGTCGATCGATTCGAAGCTGCGCACCTCGCCGCCGCCATGCTCGGCGAGCACGGAGGTGATGGCGGCCGTCAACGTCGTCTTGCCGTGGTCGATATGACCGATCGTCCCGACATTGACGTGCGGCTTATCGCGCTCGAACTTCTCCTTTGCCACTGCGATTCGCTCCTCTGGGTCTGCGGTGAACTGGTTGAAACTATCGGATTGGCGGGGTTCGGGGCCTGTCAGCGAGGCCCCGGGCTGTGAGCAACAAAAACGGGCCCCTGGGGCCCGCGCGCACGTCCGCTTACTGCCGGTCCGTCGCGCTATGTGCTCAAGGTCCTCATCGTGAGACGTCTGCCGCCCTCAGGATGCGCATGCGTGAGCGTGCTTCGCCCGGGAGCGGCGGCCGATGATAGCAAGCCGGATTGTGCCGTCCGCCCCGGGTGCCGGGCCGATCAGCCGTTCCGTGCAGCTCGTCGAGCTCGGCGAGGTCGACGAGGTCGCGCGGCCGGCCGGCGGCGCGCTTCATCGCCCGCAGGTGCGCGAGCGAGCACACCGGGCGCGAGCGCGTCGGACGAGATCCGCACGAGGATCCGCGCGGCACGAGCGCGTCGAACGGCGGCACGCCGGGCAGCCGGTTGAGCACCTGCACGTCCCCGTGAACGGGTGCGCAGCGCCTTACCGAGTCCCGAAGCTCACGGACCGCTGCCTCTCCCCGCTCGGTCAGATGAACGAGCGTCGCCCGCCGGTCGGATGGGTCCGGGTGCCGCTCCAGATACCCCTTCCCCTCGAGCTCGCGGATCAGATAGGTGATCGCCTGACGGCTCATCCCGGCACGCTCAGCGAGCGTCGTGACCCGCACTCCACCCTGCCAGCAGACGCCTGCTTTCCATGCGATCAGCAGTCTCCGAGCGGACCGCTCGGAGTGTTGCCACGCGCGAGAGCGAGCGTCGTGGGACACGCGCGACGAGGGAGCACTCCATCAAGGTGTCGCACCGCACCTAGCGCGGTGCTACACTCGTCGGGTGCCCACGACCCGTCCCCGCTACACCGTGACCGATACCGGGCAGACGGCCGAGCTGCTGGACCTGGCCCAGCAAGCATGGCCGGAGATCACCGATCGGCGCAAGCTCCTGCTGCGTCTCACGCAAGCCGGCGGCCGGGCCCTGCAGCGCGAACTCGCTGAGCAGACCACACGACGCGAACGCCAACGGGTCGGCCTCCAGCGAGCGGCGCAGCTCGTCGATATCGACGCGCTCACCGGCGACGGCGCGTGGCGCTGATCCTGCTCGACAAGTCCGCCTGGGTGCGAGGCGGCGCCGACCTCGTCGACTATGGCGAGCTGTGCATGTGCGCGATCACGAGGATGGAGATCCTCTACAGCGCACGCTCGGCCGACGACTTCACGACCTTGCAGCACGACCTGGACGCCTACCGCGATCTGCGCATCGATCACACGACCATCTCGGGCGCCGAAGCCGCGCAGCGTGAGCTGGCGGCGAGCGGGCAGCATCGCGCCGCACTGCCCGATCTGATCATCGGCGCATGCGCTCAACAGCACGGGGCAGACGTCCTGCACGTCGACCGCCACTTCCACCTTCTCGCCGAGACGTTCGGCTTCCGCAGCATCCGGCTGCGGTAGCGCAAGGCGGGAGGCTGCTCACTCGCGCGAATCGGAGCAGTTCGGAGGCGAGACTGTACCCATATCCCGCTTCGTCACCGTCCGGATAACGAGTCTCCCGCTGTCGCCTTGCGCGAGAACCAGCAGCGAAACCGGGCATCTGCGCGCAGCCAGCGCCGACCGGAGCTCGGCTATCGGGCGAGCGGATCGCCTTCATGTCGGCACCGGCGCGCGCCGAACTGCTTCATCGCGATGCCGCTGTTCTTAGCCCACCAGTAACGTCCATTGGCGGCGCCGTGAACGACGATTGTCCTCGAAGCCGGCGCGGTCGACGAGTGGGCAGTCCCGATGGTGTACGACCGGGGTCGCGCGAGCCGAGTCCGTGATGACGATGCAACCGTGCGCCGCGCCTCGCCAGCAATCGAACGCGCGGACATCCAGAAGTTCAACCAGCTCGGGAGCGGCGTTGATGCGAAAGCGGGAGTGGGGAGCCGTGCTGAGAGTCGCCGGTGCGGCGTCTGGGCTGCGAGCGATTGACGAACGCGTCGGGCGGCGGGAGTATCGGTCTAGGCAACAGAGGAGGCGACGATGTCTTGGAGCGTGCGAGGTCGGTATTTCGAGAACTGCACCTGCGATGTCCCTTGTCCATGCACCGCGTCGCTGTCGCTGGGAGCCGACTACGACCGCTGTCAGGTCGTGCTTGTCTTCCATGTTGACGCGGGCGACGTCGACGGCGTCGACGTGAGCGGGCTCACGGTGGCCGCGGTGGGTGACACGCCCAAGGTCATGACCGACGGCGACTGGCGCCTGGGCGTGCTGATCGACGCGGCCGCGACAGACGAGCAGGCAGACAAGCTCGGCGGCGTGTTCAGCGGGGCGCTGGGAGGCCCGATGGCGGCCCTCGCGCCGCTGATCGGCGAGAACCTCGGCGTCGAGCGCGTGGCTATGGAGTTCTCTTCCGAGGGCGGGCGGCACAGCGTGAGCCTGGGCGACAAGGGCAACGTCGAGGTCGAGGACGTGGTCCCCTTCGGCATCGAGACCGGCGAGCCGGCGCGCATCGTCGGAATCTTCCACCCGGTCGGAAGCGAGCTGACGATCAGCAAGGCCGGCGACTCGCAGATCAGCGCCTTCGGTCTGGAGCCCGTCCTGGCCGGCCAGTCCGGCTTCTCGACCACGTTCGCCTGGTCGGCCTGACGGCGATGACCGCGCTGCGGTCGCTGCCCGCCCGGCTCGAGAGCGGTCCGTACGCCGGCTGGCGGCTGGCGACCATCGGCGTGCTGCTGGTCCTCGCCGCCGCGGCGTGGGCGATCACGGGCGTGCGCATGGCCGGGATGGACGAGGGCCCCGGCACCGATCTCGGGACACTCGGCTTCTACCTCACGAGCTGGGTCGTGATGATGGCGGCGATGATGTTCCCGTCAGTGGCCCCGCTCGTCGCCGTCTACGCCGGGCTGCAGCGCGGCCGCCGCGCGCGGGCGATGCCCGCGCCCGCCGCGGCGACGAGCTTCCTCGTCGCCGGCTATCTCCTGACATGGACGATCGCTGGTCTCGCCGCCTTCGGCCTGTTCGCGGCGGGCCGCACGCTCGTCGGTGATCAGCTGGCGTGGGACGCCGGCGGGCGCTGGGTGGCCGCAGCCGTGCTGCTTGCCGCCGCGGCCTACGAGTTCACGCCGCTGAAGCACGCCTGCCTGACGCGCTGCCGCGGCCCGCTGTCGTTCATCCTCGAGGCATGGCGCGACGGCCGGCTCGGCGCGCTGCGCATGGGGATCAAGCACGGAGCGTGGTGCGTCGGCTGCTGCTGGGCGCTGATGGCGGCACTATTCGCGCTCGGCGTGATGAGCATCGCGTGGATGGCGGTCGTGGCGCTGCTGATCGCGATCGAGAAGCTCTTGCCGTCGCGGATCGCCGCGACGCGCGCCGTCACCGCCGTGCTGGTCCTACTTGCCGTCGGCGTCGCGGCCGCGCCCGACCACATGCCCGCGTTCAGCGTGCCGCCGAGCGATGCCTCGGGTGCCGGGATGGGCCCCGGGATGTCGCCGATCGGACGCTAGCGCTCTGCGCGAGGCGCGAGAGCGACGCCCGATCCACGCGAGGCTGTCGCGCAAAGAGCGGGGTGTCGGAGTGCCGCTGCGGTTTCGGGCTACGCGGGAGGGCGAACCTCGGCGCTCGCTGGACTTGGTGTGCTCAGGCGGGTGCGGTGAAGTGTCGGTGGAGCTTGAGCAGATTGTGTGTGCTGGCCATGAGGCGCCATTCGGTCCGTGCGGCTGATCTGCCGCGCCGGGCGAAGCGCGTGAATCCGCGGTTGTGCTTGGTGTTGCCGAAGATCGGTTCGATGAGCTGCGCGCGTTGCTTGTAGAGCGCCCTTCCGTGGTCGGTCGTCGGTCGCGATCGTTTCCTCGACGATCTCCTGCGCGATCTGCTGGTAGTCCAGCGTGCGGTCGGTTGGCGATCGCCGCGACCTTCGTGCCGTCGATCGCGATCACGCCGACCGATGCAAGGCCAGCGTCCGCGCACAGCCCCAGCACCTCGCCGAAGAGATCCGCAAGCGCTGTCTCGTGACGCTCGATGAACCGCGCGACCGTCGCGTGATCGGGCTGCTGCTGGGCGGCGATCACACGGCACGCGACATCCTCGACACACGCCCGCTGCATCCGCCGCGAGGAGCGCACGCCCCGCGACCAGCAATACAGCAACAGCGCCACCATCATCGACGGCTCGTATGCCGCGCGACCATGGCCATCATCACGGTAGGCGGCGTAGAACGCCGACAGATCGATCACCGCGACCGCGTCGAGAACGAACCACGCCAGATGGTCCTCGGGCAGCCACTCACGCACATCGGGCGGCAACAGAAACGACTGCTCACGATCACACGCCAAGAAGTTGTGAGCCATACCCGAATCGTCCTAAACCGATCGGATAGCAGGCCGTTTACGCGACAGCCTCACGCGAAAGGAGAAGCCCAGAGCTTCGGGACGAGTGTCCCGAGAACGCGTCAGCGACTCCTGCGTCGGCGAGGCTCCCCGTGTCTCATGTCGGCCTCATCGGGGCCCCGTAGCGTCGCCATTCGTCAAGACGGCTCGAACGACATGGAGGTATCAGTGAAGCTTGTCGCCCCCGCATCCCTCGCACTGCTCGCTACGGTGTCGCTGTTCGTCGGTTCTCAGCTGGTTGAAGGCGCCCCGGCTCGGTCCACTGCCCACTCGCGCGCGACCGTGCCGCTCAAGGACGCCAAGCTCAACATCGAGTACAACGCGACGGACCACGACACCGGCTTTCAGGGGTTCGTCGACAGCGAGGGCTGGCGGCGGCTCGACATGCGCGGACCCGCCGGCAAAGTGCTGACGTTGAAGGGGCGGGGCGCGCTTGGCAAGCTGGGGCTGACCGAGCTTTTCTTTGAGACCGTCGAGCCGCAGACCGCGGACACGCCGATCAAAAGGATGCTCGCGAAGCTGCCCGCCGGGAACTACCGGATCGCCGGCCCGGCCCAGGAGAACGGCAAGCGCGCAGGCCGGACTGCGGGGACGGCGTGGCTCACGCATGACATCCCCGCGGGCCCGCGGCTCGTCTCGCCCGCGGAGGGCGCGACGGTGCCGACTCGTGGCGTCGTCGCCGACTGGGAGCCTGTGTCCAAGACGATCACCGGCAAGCCCGTAAGGATCATCGCGTACCAGCTCATCATCGAGAAGGACGTAAAGCCCCACCGTCACATGATCGGAAAGTTCGGCCTGAGCATGCACCTGCCACCCTCGGTCACCAGCATCGACGTGCCGGACGGGTTCCTCGAGCCCCGCAGCGCCTACAACTGGGAGGTCCTGGCGATCGAGCGCAGCGGCAACCAGACCCTCTCGTCCGGCTCGTTCAACACCGGATAGTGCCCTCGAGCACTGGGGGCGCTTCCGGGACGGCCCAGTCGCCGGTCGAACGTACCGCACAGCTACGCAATGCGCGAGGAGGAGCACTCGAGCGGTAGCGCTCGCACGCGGAGGGAGAAGCGGCTGGTGCAATGGCTCGCCGAGGACGCGTCCAGAGGTAGGGCGCGTGCAGCGTGCGAGCCCTATTGCAACGTCAGGTCCGCGTCTTCAAAGGCGCGTGAGCGCATTTCCGTCACGGCGTCGAGCAAACCGCTCGCTCGCAACGCTTCGCCGTGCTCAGGCTGTGACTGATAGTCGTCGCGCGCCTCAGAGGACTCCCAGAACGTGGCCACGACAACGCCGCTCTCCGTTGGCGCGACCATTCGGGCCAACACGACCGGCGTCGGACGGCGAGCTTCAAGGTCCGCTGCCGCGGCGAGCAGCGCGTCGGTCGGACCGTCCATCTCCAGAATGACCAGCACACCCATGTGAACCTCCTCGAGGGTCGACCAGTTGCGGCTGACCGTACCCGCGATGAGACAGCACGAGCAAACATCGGGCACGATCCCCCTGACACACGGATCTCGACGGCGGGCGGCGACGTCAAAGCTCGATCCGTGTCGCCGCGACGGCATCGCTGATTCGACACTCCGCGAAGTTGCTGCAGCGCCGTTCGAGCGCCCGTCGCGGACAGCAGCGCTACTCCCCCGGCTCGAAAATCCGTACGCGGCGCCGCGTGTGTAGCCGAAGCGTGGTCGCACGCTGTCGGCCGCGCGCCGCACGGTCGATGTGTGGCAAGGAAGTTTCGAGAGGTTCGGCGAGCCCTGTCGGACGCCTGCTGGACGAAGGTGCGGCAAGCTGGCTCGCACGAGACGTGGCGCAGCCAGGACGGCGCGAGATCGATCACGGTGGCCGGCTAGGAGTCCGATACCGTTCCCGTCGGGACCCTTGGCGCCATCCGCCGGGCGACAGGACTGGAGCATCTGCGAGGAAGGATTATCTCGTCATCTACGAACGCGCTGAAGACGGTAGCTGGGGCGGGCACAGCCCCGACGTGGAGGGAGTGTTCGCGCTGGCGAAGACGCGCGAGGAGACCGAGGTCCGTATGGCCGAGGCTCTGACAGCACACTTGGCGTACCTGCGCGATCAGGGGCAGCCCACGCCCGAGCCGCGCACCGATGCCGGTCGCGTCGCGGCCTGATCTGACGTCGCCTTCCACGGAGCGAGTACGGCTCCGCCGACGCCGTACCCGCTGAACCTACACCGACGATCGCCGGGACTCGCTGTCCCTCCGCGCGAGAAGCGAGCGCGGTGACGATCGGCGCAAAACGCACCCGACCTCTGCTGGCGACGCGGCCTGCGGCGCTCGCTGGCACCTGGGCGTGTCCCGCATAGCCCGCCTCTACCGCGACATGTCACCGAACGAGGCTTGCGCGGGGCATTGGGTGGCACGGGGTCGTGGAGATCACGGTCGGCGCCCAGCTTCGTCACGTTGTGCGGTTCCGCTCGGCGCATGTCGGGGTTCGCCCTACGCGATGATCTGGGAGCTGAATGCGTGTTCCATGTCGAGAAGCGCTGACCGGCTCCGCTCATCAGATGAAGGGCCGCGAGCGGCGCGGCCCACAACACCAGGAGACCGCGATGCCGAGGTATCTGCTGCACGACGAGTACACGGCGCAGGAGCTGACCGGAGGCCGTTCATGACCGTCCAGCGCCTGGAGCACATCGGCATCGTCGTCGACGACCTCGCGGCGGCGACCGCGTTCTTCGCCGCACTCGGGCTCGAATTGGAGGGCGAGGCGTCCGTCGAGGGCGGCTCGGTGGACCGCATCAACGGGCTCGAGGGCGTGCGCGCGGATATCGTGATCCTGCGGACCCCGGATGGCAACGGCAAGGTCGAGCTGGCCAAGTACCGCTCGCCCTCGTACGAAGGCGACGACGGGCCGGCGCCGGCCAACGCCCCGGGCATCCGCCACATCCTCTTCGTCGTCGACGACATCGAGGCATCCCTGGCCGGCCTGCGAGCGCATGGCGGCGAGCTGGTCGGCGAGCTGGTGAACTACGAGAACAGCTACTGGCTCTGCTACGTGCGCGGCCCGGCCGGGATCATCGTCGAGCTGGCGGAGAAGATCAGCTGATGGGTGTCCCATTGTTCGGTCAGGAGCACGTCGCCCGATACCGCGAAACCGACGGCGAGAAGGCCACGACTGGCAGGGCGCGACGGTATTGCTGCTCACCACCACCGGGCGCAACTCGGGTGCCAAGCGGACCACGCCGCTGATCTACCAACGGCACGAGACGACTACCTAGTGGTGGCCTGAAACGGCGGCGGCAATCCACCCGGCTGGTTCCTCTACCTTCAAGACGATCCGATCGTGGCCGTGCAGGTCAAGGCCGATCACCACAGCGACGTCGGCGCCGCTGCACGATCCGCTGAGGAGGGAGTTCGGGGCGGTCAGCCAGCCGGGATGCGTACGACGAGTACACGTGATGCCCGTCGACGGAGCTACGCCGGAACCGGCTCTCCCATCCGGTGCTCGACGACCCGCTCGGCGATGTTCGGCGGCACCTCGTCGTAGCCGTCGAACTGCATCGTGTAGTTCGCCCGTCCCTGGGTGTTCGAGCGCAGGTCCGTCGCGTAGCCGAACATCTCCGAGAGCGGGACGCGGCCGGTGACCACGAGCGCGTTGCCGCGCCGTTCCTGGCCCTCGACGCGGCCGCGGCGCTTGCTGAGATCGCCGATGACCTCGCCGAGGAAGTCCTCGGGCGTCACGACCTCGACGGCGAAGACCGGCTCGAGCAGGACGGGCTTGGCGCGCCGCGCCGCCTCCTTGAACGCGAGCGAGCCCGCGACCTTGAACGCGATCTCCGAGGAGTCCGTGTCGTGGTACTTGCCGTCGACGAGCGTGACCCGGATGTCGACCATCGGATAGCCCGCCTTGACGCCGGTCTCGAGCGCCTCCTCGACGCCCTTCTCGACGGCCGGAATAAACTCGCTCGGGACCGAGCCGCCACGGATCTTCGAGACGAAGTCGAAGCCTTCTCCCGGGATCGGCTCGATGTTGATGTAGACGATGCCGAACTGGCCGGAACCACCGGTCTGCTTGACGAAGCGGCCCTCGACCTTCTCGGCGGTACCGCGGATCGTCTCGCGGTAGGAGACCTGCGGACGGCCGACGTTCGCCTCGACGCCGTACTCGCGCCTCATGCGATCGACGAGCACCTCGAGGTGCAGCTCGCCCATGCCGGAAATCTCGATCTGACCGGTCTCCTCGTTCGTCTGGACCTGGAACGTCGGGTCCTCCTCGGCGAGGCGGCCGAGCGCGACCGACATCTTCTCCTGGTCGATCTTGGTCTTCGGCTCGACGGCGACCTTGATGACGGGCTCGGGGAAGTCGATCGTCTCCAGGCGGACCGGGCGATCGACGGCGGACAGCGTGTCTCCGGTGGTGATCTGCTTGATCCCAACGGCCGCGGCGATGTCGCCGGCGTAGACCTCGTCGACCTCCTCGCGATCGTTGGCGTGCATGATCAGGATGCGCCCGACGCGCTCGGTGCGGCCGGTCGTGACGTTCAGGATCTTCGTGCCGGCCTTGAGCGAGCCGGAGTAGACGCGAAAGTACGTCAGCTTGCCGACGAACGGGTCAGCCATGATCTTGAAGCCGAGCGCGGCGAAGGGGTCTGCGTCGTCGGGCTTGAGCACGATCGCGTCGCCCTCCTCGCCCTTGTGGACGAGGTGGCCGTCGATCGGCTTGACCTCGAGCGGCGAGGGCAGGTAGTCGAGCACCGCGTCGAGCAGCGGCTGGACGC
This sequence comes from Solirubrobacteraceae bacterium, assembly GCA_050696955.1. Lineage (GTDB taxonomy): Bacteria > Actinomycetota > Thermoleophilia > Solirubrobacterales > Solirubrobacteraceae > CADCVQ01. The sequence continues at coordinate 15,316 of JBOGYT010000037.1, forward strand.
CCTTGTTCTTGAACGCCGAGCCGCACATGACCGGCGTCATCTCGATCGCGAGCGTCGCCTTGCGGATCGCGGCCTTGAGCGTCGCCATCGGAATCTCTTCCTCGGCGAGGTACATCTCGGCGATCTCGTCGTCGATGTCGGCGAGCGTGTGCAGCAGCGTCTCGCGCCCCTCGGCGGCGGCGTCGGCGTACTCGGCCGGGATCTCGATGACGTCCTGGTCCTTGCCGAGATCGTCCTTGTAGACGATCGCCTTCATGCCGAGCAGGTCGATGATGCCCTTGAAGTCGGCCTCCGCGCCCATCGGGATCTGAACCGGGACGGCGTTGGCCGCGAGGCGGTCGATCATCGTCTTGACGGAGCCCTCGAAGTCCGCGCCGATGCGATCCATCTTGTTGATGAACGCGATGCGCGGGACCGCGTACTTGTCGGCCTGGCGCCAGACGGTCTCGGACTGGGGCTCGACGCCGGCGACGGAATCGAAGAGGGCGATGGCGCCGTCGAGCACGCGCAGCGAGCGCTCGACCTCGACGGTGAAGTCGACGTGGCCGGGGGTGTCGATGATGTTGATGCGGTGGTCGCGCCACTCGCAGGTCGTCGCGGCCGACGTGATCGTGATGCCGCGCTCCTGCTCCTGCTCCATCCAGTCCATCGTCGCCGCGCCTTCGTGGACCTCGCCGATCTTGTACGTGCGGCCCGTGTAATAGAGGATCCGCTCCGTCGTCGTGGTCTTGCCGGCGTCGATGTGCGCCATGATCCCGATGTTCCGGGTCTTGTCGAGCGTGAATTGGCGTGGCATGGCTTCTCTTGATCTCTATTCGGTCCCGAGCAACAAAAAACGGGCCCCTCGGGCCCGCGCGTACGTCCGGTGTCTTGCCGGTCCGACGCGCTATGTGCTCGAGGACTCCATCGTCAGGCGCAACTCCTGCTCCGGAGCGGGCGCTACCAAGCGCATCGGCCAGCGAAGCGGTGTTCGACTATAGCAAAGGGCCGGGCCTCTTCCGGCCCGATTTCCCATGACCCACAAGGTGTTTGCGGGGGTCGCCGCACTGGGCGCAGCGCTGCTCGTGGCGGCGGAATTCAGCCCGGTCTACGAGGTCGTCGTCGGCTCGCTGGCGATCCCGCGCCGCGAGGTCGACGGCGCCGACAACCACTCGTACGCGCTGTTGATCGTCGCCGTCCTCGCGCTGCCGATGGCGCTCGGCGCGCTACGCGGCGCACGACCCGCAGCGCTCGCGCTCGTCGCGCTTGGAGGGACGGCGCTGTTCGTCGCGCTCGCGCTCGACCTGCCCGACGCCCGCGCGACCGGCCGGCTGCCTGAATCGGTCGCTTATGAGGACGCGCGGGCGCGAGCCTCCACGGGACTGTACGTCGAGCTTGCGGGCGGCGGGCTGCTCATCATCGCCGGCGCCGGCCTGCTGGCGCGCCCCTCTTCCACGCGCGCGAACCCGCAGCGCACGCCCTGAGGCGACCTCGAGCCGGTCCCCCAGCGCCGCCCGCGGTCGCTGAGTACACCTGATTTCTGCGCTGCGGGCGCTCCACGCGCATCAGCCGGTACGACGCGCCCACGGCGCGTTGCAGCTTCCTGCAACGCCGGCTGCACGACCTCGCCATCCCCGCGTGCAGAAGGCCGCATGCAAGCGCTCCGAAACCGGAACGAGATCTTGTGGCTAGCCCCGATGAAAGACATCCGGCCCTCTGCGACCGTGCTCCTCGTTGAGGTCAGCTGTTTCGACTATGGGGCGCGAATGAGGGATCAAGGGGCCGGCGCACACGATGCCGCCACAAGTAGTGGCGCGCGCGGACGCAACCACGGAAGGAAGCGAGGGAGCGAGCGATGAAGATTGGAATCGTCGGACTCGGCTACGTCGGGCTGCCGCTGGCGGTCGCGTTCGCCGAGGCAGGCCACGACATCGTCGGCGTGGACTCCGACAACCGGCGCGCGACCGCGATCGCCGCCGGCTCGAGCCACGTCGAGGACATCAGCGACGCGCGGCTGCGCGCCGCGCTCGGCCGCATCGCGACCACGACGCGGATGGCGCGGCTGGCGCGGACCGACGCGATCATCGTCTGCGTCCCGACGCCGCTGACCGCCAACGGCGTGCCCGACCTCAGCGCGATGATGGACGCGATCACCGGTCTTGCCGGGATCGTCCAGGCCGGTCAGCTCGTCGTGCTCGAGTCGACGACCTACCCGGGCACGACGCGCGAGCGCGTCGCCCCGATCCTCGAGGAGGCCGGCCTCGTCGCCGGCCGCGACTTCAACCTCGCGTTCTCGCCCGAGCGCGTTGACCCGGGCCGCACCGACTTCACGCTGCGGACGACGCCGAAGGTCGTGGGCGGGCTGACGGAGGCGTGCGGGGACCGTGCCGAGGCGCTGTATCGCGAGGTATGCGACACGATTGTGCGCGTCACGACCCCGGAGTCGGCCGAGCTCACGAAGCTCCTCGAGAACATCTTCCGCTCGGTCAACATCGCGCTCGTCAACGAGCTGTGGATGCTCGCCGAGCGCATGGGCATCGACATCCACGAGGTCATCGATGCCGCCGACACGAAGCCGTACGGCTTCATGCGCTTCGACCCGGGGCCCGGGATGGGCGGCCACTGCCTGCCGGTCGACCCCTTCTACCTGACCTGGAAGGCGCGCGAGTACGGCCTGTCGACCGAGTTCATCGAGCTCGCGGGCAAGGTCAACCACCGGATGCCGGAGTTCTGCGTCGACAAGATCCAGAGCGCGCTCAACGATCTCGGCAAGCCGGTCCGCGGTGCGCGCGTGCTGATCCTCGGAGTCGCCTACAAGCCCGGCGTTGCGGACGTTCGCGAATCGCCCGCGCTGCGGATCATCGCCAAGCTCGCCGAGCAGGGGGCCGACGTCGTCTACCACGACCCGCACGTCGCCGAGCTGCGGGCGCAGGGGCTGCGCCACACGCCGCTGCAGGAGGCGCTTCAGAACTGCGACGTCGCCGTGATCGCGACCGCCCACCCCGGCGTGCCGCATCACGAGATCGCGGCGACCGTCCCGACCGTGGACCTGCGGGCCGCGCTGCGCAAGAGCCCCGCCCGCGCCGCCGATCCGCGGACGAGCCTCGAGGCGGTGGACGCATGAAGCGCCTGCTCATCGTCGCCGACCACTCGCTCGTCGTGCACTCGATCCGCCTCGCGCTCCGCCAAACCGCCGGGTTCGAGGACGTCGGGTTCATCGATGGCCGCTCCCCGGCGCGGGACGCGCTGATCGAGCACCGGCCCGACGTCGTCCTCGTCGACGACATGCAGGACCCCGACAACGCGCTGGCACGCCTGGGCGAGGCCGCCCAGCACGCGCCCGATTCCCAGCGCCTGCTGCTCACGCTGCGCATGGATGACGCCTGGCTGGGCGACGCGTTCGAGGCCGGCGCGGACGCCGTGCTGTCGAAGACCGTCCATCCGGTCAGCCTCGGGACCCTGCTGCGCGAGGTCGTGCGCGGAAACGTCGTGCACCGCTTCGAGAGCCGCCGCGTCGAGGCGGCGCCGGCGTGCCCGCTGACCGACCGCGAGCTCGAGATCCTGCGCCTCGCGGCCGACGGGCACACGAACGGCCAGATCGCGCGGTCGCTGTGGGTCACCGAGCAGACGGTGAAGTTCCACCTGTCGAACACGTACCGCAAGCTCGGAGTCTCGAACCGCACCGAGGCCAGCCGCTACGCCCACCGCAACCACCTGCTCGACGAGCGCCGGCTGTTGGCGTCCTGACATGGCGAACGTCCCGATCCCCAGCCGCTTGCGGCCCGCCCCCGAGCCGGAGGAGGAGCGCCCCGCAGAGGGGTCGCCGGACCTCGTCCTGCAGTCCTTCCACGAGCCGCGCGACAAGGGCCTGCGGCGCGGACGCGCGCGCCTGCTCATGCTCGCCGATCTCGTGTCGGTCGTGGTCGCGCTGGCCGTCACGTACGCGCTCGCTCAGCAGTACGCGCCGCCGGCGGTCATCGCGCCCGACGCGCTGACCATCGTGCTCGCCGTGCTCGGGCCGGTGGCGTGGATCGTGATCTTCGCCATCTACGGGCTCTACGAGCGCCAGAGCCGCTCGATCGCGCCGGGAACCTTCGACGAGATCGGCACGCTGTTCCACGCGCTCCTCGCCGGCGCGCTGCTGGGCCTGCTCGCCAGCCAGGTCACCAAGCGCTTCTTCGACATCACGTTCTTCACGCCGGTGGAGTCCGTGCTGATGCTCGGCACCACGCTCGCGATCCTGCCGCTCATGCGCGTCGGGCTGCGCGCACGGCTCATGCCGAGCGTCATGCGACCGCGGCGGGCGCTCATCGTCGGATCGGGCGCCGTCGAGCGCCAGCTCGAGCGCAAGCTCGCCGAGCACCCCGAATACGGGCTCGAGCTCGTCGGCTTCGTCGACGACGAGTCGACCGACGGGGAGCTGCTCGGCCACACGAGCGAGCTCAGCGCGATCATCGACGAGCACGAGATCGACTGGGTGATCCTCGCCTTCTCGAACGCGCCGTTCGAGACGACGCTCGACATCTTGCGCAACGTCCGCAGGCCGGACGTGCGGATCTCGATCGTTCCGCGGTACTTCGAGATGTTCGCCTCCAACGCGACGATCGAGGACCTCGGCGGCATGCCGCTCGTGAGCCTGCCGTCGCTCGAGCTGTCGCGCACCGTGCGCGTGGTCAAGCGCGCCGTCGATATCTCGGCGTCGGCCGTCGGGCTGCTCTTGCTGTCGCCGCTGCTGGCGCTCATCGCGCTCGCGATCAAGCTCGATTCGCGCGGCCCCGTCCTCTTCCGCCAGACCCGCCGCGGGCGCCACGGCAGCACCTTCCGGATCATGAAGTTCCGCACGATGGTCCGCGACGCGGAGGCTCAGCGCCCCCAGCTCGCCGCGCTCAACGACATGGGCGAGGGGCCGCTGTTCAAGCTGCACGAGGATCACCGCATCACGCGCGTCGGGCGCCTGCTGCGGCGCCTGAGCCTCGACGAGCTGCCCCAGCTCGTCAACGTCGTCAAGGGCGAGATGAGCCTCGTCGGGCCGCGGCCGTTCGTCGTCCACGAGGCCGAGCAGATCACGGGCTGGGCCGGCCGCCGCGTCGACCTCACGCCGGGCATCACGGGGCTGTGGCAGATCAGCGGGCGCAACGACCTCTCGTTCGAGGAGATGGTCAAGCTCGACTACGTCTACGTGACGAACTGGTCGCTGTGGTGGGACGTCAAGATCCTCTGCCGCACGCTGCCCGCCGTGTTCGCCGGAAAGGGGGCGTACTGATGGCCCTCTTCCTCGCTTGCGCCTATGACGAGGAGGCCAACGTCGGTCGCCTCATCGCCGACATCGAGTCGCGGCCGGAGCTGTGGCGCGACGGCGGCCGGCTCGTGCTCGTCGATGACGGCTCGCGCGATCGCACGGCGCAGATCGCCGAGGCGCACACCGGCCCGTTGGCGGTCGAGGTGCTGCGGCTGGGTCACAACCAGGGTCCCGGCGCGGCGTTCGATCACGGCTTCCGGCACGTCCTCGCGCAGCCCGGCGGCGACGGGCTGATCGTGACGCTCGAGGCCGACACCACGAGCGACCTGGAGTCGCTGCCGGAGATGCTCGCCAAGGCCGCGCACGCCGACGTCGTGCTCGCATCGGTGCATGGCGGCGGCGCCATGGTCGGCGTGGGGCGTTTCCGGCAGGCGCTGTCGCACGCCGCCTCGTCGGTCGTTCGCGCCGGCGCCGGCATCGACGCGCACACGGTCTCGTCGTTCTTCCGCGTCTACCGCGCCGAGATCCTGCGCGCGGCCTATCGAGAGCACGGCGAGCACCTCATCCAGGAGCACGGATTTGCTTGCAAAGCGGAGATCCTGGCGAAGCTCACGGCGCTCGGAGCAGTCGTCGACGAGGTGCCGGTGACGCTCGACGGATCTTTGCGGCAGGGCGACAGCAAGCTGCGCATCCTGCCGACGATGGCGGGCTATGCGCGGATGCTCGCGCGTCAGCGTCGGAAGCGCCCCGCAGCGATGCGGGGCATGACACTCGGCGACGGTGTCGCCGCACTACTCAGCGTATGGAGGCGACCATGAAGGTAGGAATCACAGGCGCAGCGGGTTTCATCGGCTCGCACCTCTGCGACAGGCTGCTCGACGACGGTCATGAGGTCGTCGGCGTGGATGACCTGTCGCGTGGCTCGCTCGTCAACCTGTCCGAGGCCTTCGGCCAGGACAACTTCGCGTTCCGCGAGATGGACTGCCGCAACGGTCGCCTGCTGCGCCACGTCTTCGGAGGCTGCGAGGGCATCGTCCACCTCGCCGCTGAGAAGATTCCGCGCTACGGCGGCGCGCTGAAGACCCTCGAGGCCAACGTCGCCGGCGCGAACGCGGCCTACGAGACCGCGTTGAAGCTCGATGCCCGGGTGGTCGTCGCCTCGACCTCGGACGTCTACGGCAACGCGACCCCGCCATTCGCCGAGGATGACCAGCTCACGCTCGGCCCGCCGACGACGCGCCGCTGGGCGTACGCGGTGTCCAAGCTCTACGACGAGCACGTCGCCCTCGCGCTCGCCGAGGAGAGCGGTCTGCGCGTCACGATCCTGCGCTTCTTCGGGTCCTATGGGCCGCGCAACCACCCGAGCTGGTGGGGCGGCCCGCAGGCGGCGTTCATGGAGCGCCTGCTCGACGGCGAGCTCATGGAGATCCACGGCGACGGGCGCCAGATCCGCACGTTCACGTACGTCTCGGATACCGTCGACGGCGTCGTGCGTGCGCTCCTGCACCCCGCGGCCGAGGGCGAGGTCATCAACGTGGGCGGCGACGAGCCGACGACGATCGTGCGCCTCGCGCATGAGGTCCAGGCCGCGCTCGACATGGCCGGCCCGCTGCGCGCGAACTTCGTGACCTACGAGAGCATCGGCGGGCGCTACCAGGACGTGCGCTGCCGCATTCCCGACACGCGCAAGAGCGCGGAGCTACTGGGATTCCAGGCCAGCGTCGGGCTCACCGAGGGCCTGCGCGCGACCGCCGAATGGCATCGCGAGCGCCGCGAGGAGCTCGCGGTCGTGGCGGACGCAGTCCCGGCCTGAGCCGGGGTCTGCGGGGGCCACTGGAGGCGCGGACGCCGTGGCTCGATCGGTAGCAGCAGCAGCGGTGCCGCGATCACCGGCGGAGCGCCGGCGCCCCGCCGAGCTGGTGCGGGCATGGCTGACCTCGGAGCGGCTGGCGCTGTGCGCGCTGGTCGCGTGGTCGGTCCTTCTCGCCGTCGTCGGCTGGCGTGCATGGGGGCACCTCTCCGAGGACACCGGCTACGACCTGCTGGCGGCGGCGAACGTCGCCGACGGCCAGATGCCGTACGCGGACTTCTCGTACTACTACGGCCCGCTGGGCGTGCTGCTGCTCGGCGGCGTCTACTCCCTCGCCGGCGTGGGCGTCGACGCCGCGATCGCCTTCGGTCTCGTGATGGCGGGCACGATCGTCGTGCTCTCCTACCAGCTCGGGCGCGAGATCGCCGGCCCGGTCGCGGCCGTCCTCGTCGCCGCGCTCGCGGCGACGGCTGCCTTCTCGACGGGCAACATGAGCGCCGTCATGCCGCACACGACGACGGCGCCGCTCGCGATCATCTGCGCGCTGACCGGACTGCTGTGGCTCGCGCGCGGGCGCTGCGTGCTCGCCGGCGTCGCCGCCGGACTGCTCGCGCTCACGCGGCCGGAGTTCCTCGCCGCCTTCCTGGCGGCGATCGTGGCGTGGCTGCTCGTGCGCGCCGCCCAACCGGAGGTCGGCGTGCGCGGCGCGCTGCGCGAGGCGGCCCTCATCGCGGCACCCGCGCTCGCGATCCCGGCCGTCGTCTACGGAGCCTTCCTCACGCAGGTGTCGCCGAACGCGCTCCTGACCGAGAACCTCTTCCCCCTGCACCAGCTGCGGGCGGGCGGCGACGAGGTCGTTCGCAGCGCGATGCCGCTCACGGCGTCGAGCTTCGTCGAGCTCGCCGGACGCCTCGCGCTGTACGCGGCCGGCGCCGCCGCCGTGGTGGCACTTGCGATCGGCATGAGCCGCGGCGGACGCTCGCGGCGCGCGGCGCTGTCGGCGTGCGCGCTGGCCGCGCTCGGCTTCCTCGCCGTCCTTGCCGTCAACCCCGAGGCTGTGCGCACCCAGCTGCAGCAGGCATGGGGATGGATTCCCGCCGGCGCGGCGATCGCCGCCGCCGCCCTCCTGTGGCGTGGCATGCGCGCGCGGGGCGCCGTGCCACCGGGCCTTCCGCTCGCGCTCGCCCTGGCCGCGTTCCTCGTCGTGATCGCGGCCACCCTCTACGACCAGTTCTTTCCGTACTCGACGCTCTACTTCGCGAACAAGGCGGCCTACGCGATGCCGTTCGCGGCGGCGTTCCTCGCCTGGCTGCACCTGCGCGTCCTGCCCACGTGGGGAGGCGCGCCCGCGCGCGCGATCGGCATCGGCTGGCTGGCGCTGCTCACGCTCGCCGGCGGCGTGCTCGTGGCGCGCGACGCGCGCGAGGAGAGCGTGGTCGTTCGCGGCCCGGGCGGCGCGCTTGCCGACGGGCCCGGCAGCGGCCCGGCCCACCAGCAGGCGGTCGACTGGATCCTCAGGTCGACGCGAGCCGGTGAGCCGGTCCTCATCGTGCCCCAGCTGACGTGGATGCACATCGTCGCCGACCGGCCGTCGCCGCTCACGCAGCCCACGGCGCTGCCGGGCGGGCTGACCGCCGCGGCGGAGGCCGAGTCGGTTCGCCACATGGACGCGGTCAACCTCGCCGTTGTCGACACGCGGCCCTTCCCGCAGTTCGGGCACGGGTCGTTCGGCGAGACGTTCGATCTCGGGCTGGCCGCGCGGCTGAGGCGTGACTTCCGCCGCGTCGCGACGCTGCCCGACAGCGGCGCCGACGATCGGACGATCGAGATCTGGCGCCGCGCGAGGGCCGCCCAGTGACGCCGCGAGCGATGGCGGTCCGGCTCGGACTGGCCGAACCCGGCGAGCTCGTCGTCGATCGCCTCGATCTCGAGCACCATGGCCTCGAGATCGTGCGCCCGCTCGACACACCCGACGCCTTCGACGAGGCGACCGACGTCGGCAGCGGAGGGCTCGCGACCAAGCGCGGCGCGCTCGTGCTGTCGGCCGGCACGCTCGCCTCGGGCGTGCTGGCCTACGCGTTCAACGTCCTCGCCGCTCGCGCGCTCGGCCCCGAGGGCTACGGGCCGATCGCGGTCCTGTGGGCGGCCGTCTTCCTGCTGGCGGTCGTGCTGTTCCGGCCGCTCGAGCAGACGCTGTCGCGCGAGATCGCCGAGCGCAGCGCGCACGGCATCGACTCGCGGCCGGTCATCCGCTCCGTCGTCCGGCTCGGGATCGGCATCACGATCGGGATGACCCTCATCTGCGTGGCGTTGTCGGGGCCGATCACCGACGGGCTGTTCGACGGTCACGCGTCGCTGACGCTCGCGCTCGGCGCCGGCGTCATCGGTTACTGCCTGTCGTATCTCGTGCGCGGCGTGCTCGGGGGCGTGCGCTGGTTCGGCGGCTACGGCACGCTGCTCTTCGCGGACGGCGCGATCCGGCTTGCGGTCGCGCTCCCGCTCGTCTTCGTTGCCTCGATCGAGGTGGCAGCGCTCGCGATCGTCCTGGCCGCGGTCGGCGGCGCCCTCGCGCCGCTGCTGGCGCCCAAGCGGCGCCTGAGCACGCACCTCGTGCGGCCCGGCAGCGCGCCCTTCGAGTTGGGCCACGTGCTGCGGTTCGCCGGCCCCGTGACCGCCGTCGCGGTGTCCGAGCAGGTGCTCGTGTCGGGCGGACCGCTGCTGATCGTCCTCGCGGGCGGCGAGGGAGCGGTCGCCGCCGCCGGAGTCGTGTTCGCCGCGACGATGCTCGTGCGCGCGCCCGTGTTCCTCTTCCAGGGCGTGTCGGCCGCTCTGCTTCCAAGCCTCACGCGGCTCGACGCGCTGGGGCACACGGCGCGCTTCTGGCGCGCGGTGCTGCGCACCCTCTCCGTGCTGGCGCTGTTCTCCGGGTTGCTCGTCGCGGGCGCGCTCGCGGTCGGGCCCGAGGCCATGCACGCGCTGTACGGCAGCGGTTTCGAGGTCTCGCGGACAGACCTCACGGTGCTGACCGCCGGGATCGGCTGCTACCTGCTGGCGGCGACGCTGTCTCAGGCCCTGCTTGCGCGCGCTAGGGCCACCGCGGCGGGCGCGATCTGGGTGAGCTCGGCGGTCGTCTTCGTCGCGGTGGAGCTCCTGGTCGGCGGCTCGGCACTGCACCGCGTCAGCGTCGCGTTCGCCGCCGCATCGCTGCTGATGACCGTGCTGTTCGTCGGCCTCGCACTGCGCGACCGGGGATCGGGCGAGCCGGCATGAGCGCAAGACTGGACGCACGGTTAGTGGTGCTCGAGGCCGACGGCGATAGCGTCGAGACGGTTGTGACTTCTGCCCGATCGACTCGGCATCTCGTGGGCCTGCCATCGGCCGGCCGTCGGCTCGTGACGATCTTCGACCGGGACGCGGTGGCGCTGCGGGCGGCTCCGCTGCTTGCGGCGTTCCAGGAGCGTGGCGACGAGCTGCTCGTGCACGCCGAGACCACCAGCAACACGGCCGCGGGCGACCACTGGGTCGACACGGTCCAGCTGCAGCACGGCGAGGCGCAGATCGGCGCCCTCCTGGACCGCGAGAAGCCTGACGCGGTGCTCGTGCTCGGCGACACCAACGACACGCTTGCGGGCGCGCGCGCCGCCGCCGAGCGCTTCCTGCCGCTGATCCACGTCGACGCGGGCCTGAGAACGCATCGCAGCGACCTGCCTGACGAGTGCAACCGCGTGCTCACCGACCACATGTCCGATCTGCTGCTGGCGCCGACGCGGACCGCCCACGAGAACCTGCTCGCAGAAGGCGTCAGCGGGCAGACGCACCTCGCGGGCGACGTCACCGCGGATGCGCTCGCCCACACGGCCGCGCGGCTACCCGACATCGCACCCGCCGACGAGTACGTGCTCGCGGCGATCCACGATGCCGACGCCGCCGACAACGACGCGCGCGCCGCAGCGCTCGTCACCTGTCTGCACGCGATTTCGGGAACGGTGCTGTTGTCCCTGCACTCGCGCGCGCGCGAGCGCTTCAGGGCGGCCGGGGTCGAGCTGCCGGCGAACGTCACGGCACTCGACGCCGCGCCGTACCGGCATGTGCTCGCGCTCGAGCGATCCGCCCGCGCGATCGTCACCGACGCCGCCGCGGTGCAGCGCGACGCGTACCTGTGGGGCGTGCCGTGCGTGACCCTGCGCGACGAGACGGTCTGGGACGAGACGGTGCGAACCGGCTGGAACGTGCTCGTCGGCGTCGATCGCGGCGGGCTGCGGGCCGCATTGCGCCGCCCGACGCCCAGGGAGCGCCCGCCGATCTTCGGCGACGGGCACGCCGCCGAGCGGATCGCGGCGATCGTCGCGAACTTCGTCGCCGCCCCTCGCCCCCGCGCGGCCGACTCCCCCAGCCTGCACGCCGTGAACGAGATGAGCGGCCCATGAGCGCGCCGCGCGTCGGGATCATCGGTGGCGGAGTCCTCGGGACGGTGCTCGCGCTGCGCCTGCGCGAGGCCGGAGCCGAGGTGACGGTGCTCGAGCGCGCCGCGACCGTCGGCGGCCTCGCCGGGACGATGGACTTCGGCGGCCACACCGTCGATCGCTTCTACCACGTGATCTTGCCGTCCGACGAGCGGATGGTGCAGCTCGCCCACGAAGTCGGGCTCGGCGATCAACTGCGCTTCAATCCCGTCGGCGCCGGCTTCCTGGCCGGCGGTGAGCTGCACGACTTCAACGGCATCGGCGACTTCCTGCGCTTCGCACCGCTGCGCCCGTGGCAGCGCGCCCGGCTGGCCTGGTTCGTCGCCTACTGCCAGCTGCGCTCGGGCTACGACGGCCTCGAGGACGTGCCGCTCGAGCGCTGGCTGCGACGCCACTGCGGCCGCGGCGTCGTCGAGCAAATGTGGAAGCCGCTGCTGAACACGCGCTTTGACTCCGACTGGAACGAGCTACCGGCGACGTATCTGTGGGCCCGCACGCGCCGCATGTCGGGCGCGCGGACCGGCCGCGGACGCGGCGAGGAGATGGGCTGCATCATCGGCGGCCACCAGCGGCTGTTCGACGCGCTCGCGGCGAAGGCGCGCAAGCACGGCGTCAAGTTCGAGCTCGGCGCCGCCGTCGAGGGTCTCGCGCTCGCCGAAGACGGGCGCGTCGAGGGCGTGCGGGTGGCCGGCGAGACGGCTCGGTTCGACCTCGTCATCCCGACGCTCCAGCCGCCGGCCCTGCGCCACCTTCTGCCGCCGAAGCTCGATCACCTGCTCGCCGCCTATCCGCAGCGGTTCATGGGCGTCGTCTGCCTCGTCTTGAAGGTGCGCCGCTCGCTGACGCCCTACTACGCGGTAAACATCTGCGACCCGACACCGATCACGACCGTCGTCGAGACGTCGCACGTGCTTGGCACGGAGCACACCGACGGGCTGCGTCTCATCTACGTGCCGAAGTACTGCGACCCATCGGCTCCCGAGCAGGACGAGGATCCGCAGTCGCTCTACGACCGTTTCACGGCGGCGCTCGCACGCGCCGTCCCATCCTTCTCGCATGACGACGTCGTCGAATGGACGGTGCAGCGCAGCCGTCTGGTCGAGCCAGTCCACGCGGTCGGCACCAAGCCGCGCGTGGCACCGGTGTGGCCGGGGGTCCCCGGGCTGGCGCTCGCGTCGGCGTCGCAGGTCTATCCACGTCTGCTCAACGGTGAGTCGGTCGTGGAGCTCGCCGAGACGGTCGCCGCTCAAGCGGTGCAGCGTCTCGGTCTGTCTTCGGGGGCACCGCCGCGTGCGGTGCCGGAGGTAGGAATCCACAGCGACGAGAGTCGCGTCCCGGAGGTCGTCCCATGTGCCGCCGCACCACCCTGATACACGTTCCGCGACGGATCAAGCTGACGCTCCTGGGTCTGGTGCTCGTCCTCGTGCCGGCGCTTCCCGTGCTGCCCGCGAGCGGTGCTCCCGCGGCGCCCGTGGGCGTCACGGCGATCGCGCTGAACGGCCAGGCCAACATCTCCTGGAAGGCGGTGTCCGGCGCCACGAGCTACCGCATCTTCCGCTCGTCCACCATCAGCGGGACCGCCACGCAGGTCGGCACGTCCTCCACGACGACGTTCACGCACACCGGGCTCACGAACGGGACGGTCGGCTTCTACACCGTGCGGGCGGTCGACGTGCTCGGCCAGGGGCCGGCATCCGCTGCCGCGCAGGTCACGCCCCTCGCCCAGACCTGCTCGACGGGCAACCAGGTGGTGGTCGAGAACTGCTTCGCCGGCACGACCGCGTGGAAGAGCACCGGCGGCCCGCAGGTCCAGTCGGGCGGCATCGAGGGCTTTGCGGCGAAGACGTCGATCAACCGCGGCGAGTCCGTCGACCTCAAGGTCAACACCCAGGACGCGAAGCCCTACCGGGTGGAGATCTATCGCACCGGCTGGTACGACGGCGACCAGGGCCGGCTGATCTCGGTCATCCCGGGGCTGGTCGGCGACCTGCAGAGCGCGTGCAACGTGCCGAGCGGCAACACGGGCCTGACCGACTGCTCGAACTGGACGGCCACCTCGACGCTGACCACGTCGGCCAGCTGGCCCAGCGGCGTCTACATCCTGCGCCTCGTGCGCACCGACAACGGCGCTGACAGCCACATCCTGCTGACGGTCCGCGACGACGCGCGCACGCCCGCGGTGAGCTACATCGTCCCCGTCGCGCACTATGCCGCCTACAACAACTACGGCGGCAGGTCGCTGTACGACTTCAACTCGAACGGCTCGACGACCGTGGCCGGCACCGCGCGCGCCGTCAAGGTCTCCCTCGACCGTCCCCAGAACCTCCTGTCGCGCGACTGGTACACGGACATCGACATCCAGAACGTGGGCTGGCTCGAGCGCGAGGGCTACGACCTCAGCTACGCGACGAGCGTCGACCTCCAGGCCGGCATCCCGAACCTCAACAGCCGCGAGGCGATCGTGTCCGGCAGCCACGACGAGTACTGGTCCTCGCAGATGCGCACCGCGGTGACGAACGCCCGCAACGCCGGCACCGGCGTGCTGTTCCTCGGCGCCAACGGCGTGTACTGGAAGATCCGCTACGAGTCGAGCCCGGTCTCGTCGGACACGAACCGCGTGGTCGTCTGTTACAAGTCGACGCAGAGCGGCGGTCCCGATCCGCTCGGCCCCACCGGCACGTGGCGCGATCCGGCCGGCGCGAACCAGCCCGAGAACGCGCTCATGGGCGTGCAGTACATCGGCGACAACGACTTCGGCTACTCCCCGCTGCAGGTGTCGGCCGCCCAGGGCAAGCACCGCCTGTGGCGCTACACGCCGCTGGGGTCGCTGGCCGCCGGGACCACCGACTCCATCGGCCAGAACCTCGTCGGGTGGGAGTGGGATGCGCGCGCCGCCAACGGCGCCGAGCCCGCGGGCATCTCCACGGTGGCGAGCACGCCCGTGACCGGCAGCATCCTGCAGGATGCCGGACGCGTCTACGCCCCCGGGTCCGCGGTCCAGCACAGCACGTACTACAAGTACGGGGCGTCCGGCGGGGTCGTGTTCGCCTCCGGTACGAACCACTGGAGCCGCGGGCTGGGGATGAACGAGGACAACGTCGGCGAGCCCAACACGATCATCATGCAGGCGACGGCCAACGCGCTGCAGGACATGGGCGCGCGGCCGACCACGCCGGACAACGTGACGCTCGACGGCACGGCGGCGCCGACGGTCAGCACGCGGGCACCGGTGCCCGGCGCCACGAACGTGGCGACCACGACCGCCGTCACCGCGACCTTCGATAGTCCCGTCGATCCCTCCACGGTGACGAACGCGAGCTTCACGCTCACGCGTCCAGGCGGCACGACGGTGGCGGCGACCGTCAGCTACAGCGATACGACGAAGACCGCCACGCTGACGCCCACCGGCCAGCTCGACGGGACGACGACGTATACCGCGACGCTCACCACCGCCATCAAGAACTGGAACGGCCAGGCCCTGGCGGCAGCCTCCACGTGGAACTTCACGACGCGCAGCGGCAGCCCGCCGACCGTCACCGGTCGCACACCGGCGCCGGGCGCGACCGCGATCTCCTTCAACGAGAAGCCGACCGTCACGTTCGACCGCGACATGGCCGCATCGACGATCACCAACACGAGCTTCACGCTGACGCCGAGCGGCGGGACCGCCGTCGCCGCGACGGTGGCCTACGACGGCGCGACGCGGACGGCGACGCTGACGCCGAGCGCGCTGCTCAACGGCTCGACGACCTACACCGCCCGCGTGACCACCGCGGCGCAGGCGACCGACGGCGCCCCGCTCGCGAGCGACGTCACGTGGTCGTTCACGACGAAGGCGTCGCTCGGACCGTTCACGGTCACCGATCGCGCGCCCGCCCCGCTGTCGAGCGGCATCTCGCCGTCGACCACGGTCCGCGCCGTGTTCTCGCGCAGCGCCGATCCCGCGACGCTCACGCCGTCGACGTTCACGCTGCAGAACTCGGGCGGCGCCTCGGTGAGCGCCACCGTCGCCTACAACGACGCGACGAAGACCGCGACGCTGACGCCGAGCGCCCCGCTCACGCTCATGACGTCCTACACGGCGACGCTGACGACCGGCGTCACGGGCGTCGAGGACGGCCAGCCGCTGAGCTCGCCCGTGACGTGGACGTTCACGACGGCGACGAGCCCGCCGCCGCCACCGGCGGTGACGTCAACCAGCCCGCTGGCAAGCGCGACCGGCGTCGCGCTCAACAGCCAGATCCGGGCGACGTTCGATCGCTCGCTCGATCCCGCGACGGTCACGAGCGAGACCTTCACGGTCAGCGCGGGCGGCGGCCCGCCGGTCGTCGCATCGGTCTCCTACGACGACGCCACGCGCGTGGCGACGCTGACCCCGAGCGCGCCGCTGGGCGTGTCGACGACGTACACCGCGCGTGTAACGACGGCCGTCCGGTCGACCACCGGAGCGCCGCTGAGTTCGGACGTCGCGTGGTCGTTCACGACCGTCGACTGCCCGTGCTCGATCTTCCCGAGCACGCTCACGCCGGCGGGGACCGGCCTGACCACGCAGGACGGGCGCACCGGACCCGGCCCCTGGACGTACGAGCTCGGCGTGAAGTTCACGGTCGACTCCGCCGTTCAGCTGACCGCGCTGAAGTTCTATAAGGACGCCGCCGAGACGGGCACGCACATCGGCCGGCTGTGGACCACGGGAGGCACGCAGCTCGCGTCGGTCACGTACGCGAACGAGACGGCGTCGGGCTGGCAGAAGCAGAATCTCGCCTCGCCGGTCAACCTCAGCCCCGGCACCGTGTACATCGCGTCCGTCGGCGTCAACTCGCGCTGGGTCTGGACGCAGAGCGGCCTGGCGTCACCGGTCGTGTCGGGACCGCTGCGGACGGTCGCCGACGGCTTCAACGGCGTCTACGCGCCGAGCGCCGGCCAGCTGCCGACCAACAGCTGGTCGTCGAGCAACTACTTCGTCGACGTCTCGGTGAAGGGCGCCGGCACGGCCCTGCCGACGCCGCATGTCATCGGTCAGGTGCCGGCCTCGGGCTCGAGCGGCGCCGATCCGGCGGGCACGGTGCGCGCGACGTTCGACGTCGACATGGACGCGTCGACGATCAACACGTCGACGTTCACGCTGACCACCGCGGGCGGCAGCGCCGTCGCGGCCTCGGTGAGCTACAACCAGAGCACCCGCACCGCGACGCTGACGCCGACGGCCAACCTGGCGGGCAACGCGACGTACACCGCGCGCGTGTCGACCGGCGCGAGGTCCGACGAAGGCGTGGCACTCGCCGCCGCGGTGACGTGGAACTTCACCACGTCGTCCAACCCGCCGCCCACGGTCACGTCCACGACGCCGTCGGACGGCGCGACGCAGGTCAGCCGCTACGGCGCGATAGGTGCGACGTTCTCACAGGCGATGGACGCCGCGACGATCACCGGCTCGACGTTCACGCTGCAGCCGGCGGCGGGCGGCGCCAACGTGGCGGCCGCCGTGACGTACAACTCGACCACGCGCACGGCGACGTTGCAGCCGACGAGCCCGCTTGCGGCGACCACGGGCTACACCGCGCGCCTGACCACGGGCGTCCGCAACTCCCAGGGCGTCGCCCTGGCGGCCACGAGCTGGGGCCTCACGACCTCGGCGTGTCCATGCCGGCTGTTCGCCGACACGCTGACTCCGGCCGCCACGGAGCTTGCCACCCAGGACGGGCGCAGCGGCACCGGTCCGTGGTCCTACGAGCTGGGCGTCAAGATCAGCGTCACGCAGGCGGCCCAGCTCAGCGCGATCCGCTACTGGAAGAGCCCGAGCGAGTCCGGGACGCACACTGGGCGCCTGTGGACGGCGGCCGGCGCTCCGATCGCCACGACGACCTTCGGTACGCCGACCGCGTCGGGGTGGCAGGAGCAGGCCTTCGCGACACCGGTCGATCTCGTTGCGGGTCAGACCTACGTCGTGTCGGTCGGCTTCAACGCGTTCTTCTCGCTCACCGGCGCCGGGCTGGCCAGCGAGATCGCGAGCGGCCCGCTGCGCAGCGTGGCGGACGGCGCAAACGGCGTCTATGGCGCCGCCGCAGGGACGTTCCCGACGAGCAGCTGGAACAACAGCAACTACTTCGTCGATCCAGTGGTGCGCTGACGGCGCCGTCAACCTAGACTGAAGACCCGTGTCACGGGCGCTCGATTGCGCCTAACATCTCTCCACGAATGGACCTCCAAACCCACCTCGCTGTCATCTTGCGCTTCCGCTTGGTCATGCTTGGTGGCCTCGCGCTCGGGATCGTGCTCGCGATCCTCGCCTCCTATCAGGTCAACCTCGGCGCTGGCCCGATGCTGGCCGCTCGTGGCACGGAGGAGTGGACGAGCACGTCGCGGCTGCTGATCACCCAGCCCGGGTTTCCGGAAGGCCGCACGACGCTGCCCAACACACAGGGCCTGACCCCGACGAGCCCGCAGCAGCAGCAGCAGCGGGGTAACGGCGGCATCGAGTACGCAGACCCGAGCCGCTTCTCCGCCCTGGCCGCGCTCTACGCGGTGATCTCGTACTCCGACCAGGTGCGCAACCGCGTGCCGGAGAAGACCAAGCCCGGCCAGATCCAGGCGGTGCCGCTGGATCTCAACGGGTCCGGGCAGGCGTTCCTGCCGATCGTCGAGATCACGACGAAGGCCGAGACCGAAGACGCCGCCCGCACGCTCAACGTCCACACCATCGACGCGTTGCGCGGACTGCTCGTCGAACAGCAGAGCCAGGCGAAGATCCCGGACACGTCGCGGGTGCGCGCGGAGACGCTGAACGCCCCGGATCGGGCGGTGCTCACGTCCGGGCGCTCGCACGCGGCCTCGATCCTTGCCCTCATGCTCTCCTTCATCGCCTCGCTGGCCCTCGCTCACATCCTGGAAGCCATTCGCCTGCGGCGGCGCGACGTGGCCCCCGCCGGGCCCATCGGGACCACCGGGCAACGCGCGACGGCCGAGCAGCTGGAGGCCGCCTACGCCAGCCGCGTTCACGATTGGGCGCCGGAGTCCGATCGGCTTCGCCAGCCACAGGAGAACCCCGTGAGCAGCGCACCGCCGCACGGTCGCTGAGCGGCGACGCATGAAACGCGCCTTGCTGCTGGCCTATCACTGGCCGCCGATCGGAGGGCCGGGTGCCCTGCGGCCCGTGAAGCTCGCGCAACACCTCGAGGCCCGCGGCTACGAGCCCGTCGTGATCACGGGCCCTGGCGAAAGCTTCGGGCGCTGGAGCCCGCTCGACGACGCGCTCGCCCGCGAGGTCCCGCCCGGGACCGAGGTCCATCGTGTGGCCGTGCCAGAGCCTGCGCACAGCAACCGGCGGCGGCGACGGCTCGAGCAGCTGCTGTGCCGGCCGTCGCGCTGGGATCAGTGGTGGACGCAGAGCGCCGTAGAGCTCGGCCGCAAGGTCGCCGGCGACGCGGAGGTCATCTACGCGGGACTCGACCCGTACCAGACGGCGGAGCCCGGCTGCCTTCTCGCCGCGGCGCTCGGGTTGCCCTGGGTGGCGGATCTGCAGGACCCGTGGGCGCTCGACGAGATGCTCGTGTACCCGACGGGCGTGCACCGGCGGCTGGCGCGCGCGCGGATGCGCCGCCTGCTGTCCTCTGCCGACGCGGTCGTCATGAACACGCCCGAGGCGTCGAAGGCGCTCGTCCAGGCCTTCCCGGAGTTCGCCGGCAAGCGCGTCGCGTGCATCCCCAACGGCTACGACGAGGCGGACTTCGAAGGGCTCGAGCCGCGGCTCGAGCCGAGCGCCTTTCGCATCGTTCACACCGGCAGCATGCACACGGAGTTCGGGCGCCGCCATCGCGAGCGCGGTGCGCTGAGGCGCCTGCTCGGAGGAACCGAGACCGAGGTCGACTTCCTCACGCGGTCGCATGTCTTCCTGCTGCAGGCGCTCGAGCGGATCGTCGCCGAGCAGCCCGCGCTCGCCGACCGGATCGAGCTGCACCTCGCGGGCGTACTGTCGGACGCCGATCGCGAGGTCGTCGACAACACCCCGATCCGCTCGCAGCTGCACGGGTTCCTCCCCCATGCCGACAACGTCGCGTTGATGCGCTCGGCCGATCTCCTCTTCTTGCCGATGCACGACCTTGCCGCGGGGCGCCGGGCCCGCCTCGTGCCGTGCAAGAGCTACGAGTACCTCGCGTCCGGACGCCCGCTCCTGGCAGCGCTGCCCGAAGGCGACGCGCGCGAGCTCGTGCAGCGCGCCGAGCACCAATGGGTGTGCGCGCCGGGCGACGTTGACGCGATGGTGCGGGCGATCCGCGACGAGATCCTCCCCGCGGCGCCGTGGCCATCGGTCATGAGCTCCCGCCGCGAGCTCATGGCCTCCTACGAGCACGCACAGCTCTCGTCACAGCTGGCGGACGTGTTCGACGACGTCGTCGGAGATCGGCCAACGCTGACGCTCGCATGACGGGCGCGCGGCTCGCGGCCGGCGCAACCCTCGGCGCGTACCGGTTGTGGCGTCGCGCGCGCGACAAGGCGTTCTCGGTCGTGAGCTCGCGCGCGTTTGCGTCGTTCGGTGCGCGCAGCGTCATCGAGCTGCCGGTCCGACTGAGCGGCGAGCGCCGGATCGCGATCGGAGACGACGTCTTCGTCGGTGCCGGCTCGTGGCTGCAGGTCATCGGTCCGCCCGCCGACGAGGTCGCGCTGCGCGTCGGCGACGGTACGAGCATCTCCGGGCACTGCGTCCTGTCGGCTACGAGCTCGTTGACGATCGGCCGGCGCGTCCTGATCGCGCGCGGGGTGTACGTCGCCGACCACGGCCATGCCTATCGAGACACGAACACCGCCGTGCTCGACCAGGGGCTCGATCCGGTCGCGCCGGTCGAGATCGGCGACGGCGCCTGGCTGGCCCAGAACGTCGTCGTCTGCCCCGGCGTCCGGGTCGGGCGCGGCGCCGTCGTCGGCGCCAGCGCCGTCGTCACCCGTGACGTCCCGGACTTCTGCGTCGCGGTCGGGGCTCCGGCGCGCGTCGTCCACGAGTTCGCGCCGGCCCGGACCGACGACGTCGCGCCGGTGACCTGAGCCAGGCCGGCCGCCAGACGGGTACCGGTCAGGTGGACGCGTCGTCGGGCTCGTCGGCGAGGCGCAGCGCGACCGCCGACAAGCCGATCATCATGAAGGACAGGAACGTCACCTGGACGAACGAGTACGCGTCGTAGGTGAGCATCCCAACGGCGTACGCCGCGAGCGCGGCCGCGAGCGACGCGAGCAGCCAGCCGTGAGGACTGGAGTCGCGCCTTCCGCGGCGGGCGAGGCGCCGCACCGCGCGGATGTACAGCCACAGCAGCGCCAAGACGCCGACGATGCCCACCTCCAGCAGCAGACCGAGCCATTCGTTGTCGAGGATCCGTGCGTTGACCTTGACGTCGGACTCACTGGTCAGCCGCGTACCGAATCCCTGGCCCAGGAACGGGCTGTTCTTGAACTCCTCGAGGCTCGGAGCCAGGTCGGCGATGCGCCCGGCGCCCGAGCCGACGCCGACCGTGTTCCCCTGCTCGGCGACCGCCGCAGAGGGCGTCAACGTGGCTTTGAGCGTCCCCAGCGTCCCCGGCATAAGGAATTGGGCGGCCACGATCAGCGGGAGCAGGAGCGGCAGCATCTTGACCGTCTCGGCGCGCTTGATCCAGAAGAAGACGATCAGCTCGACGGCGAGCATCACGGCCGCGGTTCGCGAACCGGTGGCGAGCGAGCCGAGCGTCATGATGGCCGCCGCGCCGAGCCACACGCTGTTGCGGCGGCGCCGGAACAGGTAGATCGCCAGTGGCATCAGCAGCACGAGGGCGGCGCCGAGGGCGATCGGATGCTGTGCCGATGCATGCGCGCGCACGCGTCCACCGCGGTCGGGAGCCATGATTGCGGCGACCGGGTCGACCTCCAGCGCCGGCACGACGCGCTCGAGCTGGGTGAAGAGGTTGACCTCCGTGCGCCACTCGTACGTCGCGGCCACCCCCAGCACCGTGCCACCGATCACGAGCAGGACCACGATCGCGTCGATGTGGCGTCGCGTGCGAACCGCGGTCGCCGTGAAGTACATCACGAGCAGGAAGCTGGCGAAGAAGGTGGCGCCCTTGATGACCTCGGCCGTGACGCCGGCCGCGACGATCCGCTGGATGTTCAGCGCCAGCCCTCCGACCAGCGCGACCAGGAAGATCAGCACCGGCCGCTCCACGCCGATCCGTCGCCAGCGCGTCTTCGGGTCGGCCAGCAGCGCAAAGGCCCAGCAGCAGAGCACGAGCGCGATGAGAAGGCGGTAGGGCTCGAGCGCGAAGGGCAGCCCGCCGCCGAGCGTGTAGCGCCGGATCGGGAAGACCAGGATCACGACGATGACGTAGCCGAGCAGCGCCGGCCACGCGAGCAACGTGCGATGCCATGCCACCAGGGTCAACCCGATGGTGAGCGCGGCCAGGATCGGGTTCGCCTGCACGCGCGCGCCCGCCGCTGCGAGCACGAGGACGATCGCCACGCCGATGCCCCACCAGACGAGCCGCGCAGCTTGGCCGGGATCAATCCGGCTGGGCCGCCCAGCGCCGCCCGCGGGGAGAGCCACGCCGGTTCGCATCACGGATAGCGTACGGCCCGGGCGGGCCGCGGCGCCTACCCGACCGGCCAGTCCAGGGGTCCCGGAGACGAGCTACTCTCGCCTCGATGACGGAATCTCCCGGCACGACGGACCTGCGCGCCCGCGTGCTGGGAGGAATGGCCTGGACCGGGGCGTCGCAGATCGTCGCGCAGCTCACCCGTCTGGTCGTGGCGCTGGTGGTCGCGCGGCTGCTCGGCCCCAGCGAGTTCGGGCTCGCCGCCCTGGCGCTCGTGTTCGCGAGCCTCGTGCTCGTGTTCTCCGACCTCGCGCTGGGCGCCGCGATCGTTCAGGCCAAGCATCTCAGCGAGGACGATCGCTGCACGGCGTTCTGGATCGCCGTGTTCAGCGGTGTGCTGTTCACGATCGTCGGCGTGCTCATCTCGGGCCCGGTCGCCTCGCTCTACGGGCAGCCCCACATGCAGCCGCTGCTGGCGGTGCTGTCGCTGAGCTTCCTGCTGACGTCGCTCGGCTCGACGCAGCAGGCGCTGCTGCTGCGGGACATGAACTTCCGTCGCCTGGAGCTGCTCGTGATGGCCGGTTCGCTGGCGGGTGGCGCGGTCGCCGTGGCGCTCGCGGCCATGGGCACCGGGGCGTGGGCGATCATCGGTCAGCAGCTCGCGGTGGCGCTGGTGACGACCGCGCTGCTATGGCGCGCAACGAGGTGGCATCCGGCCATGAGGATGTCGCGCGCGAGCTTCCGCCACCTCGTGAACTTCAGCTCGCCGCTCGTCGGGCACCGGCTGCTGTACTACCTGCACCAGAACGCGGACAACTTCCTCATCGGTCGCGCCTTTGGTCCCGCGGCACTCGGAGCGTACGCGATCGCCTACAACGTCATGCTCGTTCCCGCGAGCCGGATCGGCGGGCCGATCCAGCGCGTGCTCGCGCCCGCCTTCGCGCGGATGCAGGACGAGCCGCAGCGCATCGCCATCGCCTGGGCGCGGGTCGGCCGCATCATCGCGACGGTCGCCGTCCCGGCGCTCGCCGGCATCGCGGTCGTGGCCCCCGACTTCGTCCGCGTCGTCCTGGGCGAGCGATGGGATGCGGCCATCCCGATCATCCAGGTCCTCGCCTGGGTCGGCATCCTGCAGGCGATCCAGACCGTCAACGTCGACATCCTCGTCGCCCGCGGCCGCACCGCGACGATGTTCCGCTACTCGCTGCTGTTCGTCGCCGCCCACCTCACGGCGTTCATCGTCGGGCTGCACTGGGGGGTCATCGGCGTCGCCGTCGCCTACGCGATCTCGAGCACGCTCGTCGAGCCCGTGCTCACCGTGCTCACCGCGCGCAACATCGGCGTATCACCGTTCGTCTTCGTGCGCGCCGTCGCCGGGGTCTTCCAGGCCGCGGCGGTCATGGCCATCGTCGTGCTGCTGGGCCGCTTCGCGCTCGTCGAGGCCGGGCTCCCCGCCGCGCCGCGGCTCGCGCTGCTCGTCATCCTCGGCCTGGCCGTGTACGTGCCGATGTGCCTGTGGCGCGCCCCCGAGATCCTCGAGGAGGCACGGTCGCTGCGCGGGCGCTTCGGGCGGCGCCGCGTGATCGTCCCTCCGACCGCCCCCGCCGGGACGTGAGCCCCCCGATCGACGTGGCGGTCGTCGTGGCGACGCGCGACCGCGCCGGACGCCTGGCCCAGCTGCTCGACGCGCTCGAGCGCCAGACGCTCGCGAGCGAGCGGATGGAGGTCGTCGTCGTCGACGACGGCTCCTCGGACGGGACCGGCGAGCTGCTGGCGGAGCGTGCCGACGGTCCCCTGCCGCTGCGGTGGGTCAGTCAGCCGCAGTCGCGCGGCCCGGCCGCGGCACGCAACCGCGGCTGGCGGATGACGACCGCGCCGCTAATCGCGTTCACCGACGACGACTGCGTGCCGGCGGAGGGCTGGCTCGAGGCGCTGCTGACGCTCGCCGCCGCCCGTCCCCAGGCCGTCGTGCAGGGCTGCACGCTGCCCAACCCGGCGGAGCTCGAAGGCCTCGACGCGTTCGCAAAGACGCTGACGATCACCGGTCCGAGCCCCCACTTCCAGACGTGCAACATCATCTACCCGCGCCCGATCCTCGAACAGCTGGATGGTTTCGACGAAGCGTTTCCGGCGCCGACCGGCGAGGACACGGACCTCGGCTGGCGGGCGCTCGAGGCAGGCGTGGTTCAGCTGTTCGCGCCCGACGCGCTCGTCTACCACGCGGTGCACTCGCGCCGGCCGCTGGCGGCGCTGAAGGGAGCATTGCTCGCGACCGAGGATCTGCAGGCCTACAAGCGAAACCCCGCGTTGCGCTCGATCCTGCCCCAGGGCGTGTTCTACGACCGCGCTCATCCGCTCCTGCTGCAGGCGCTGTTCGGGGCGTGGCTGGCGACCCGACGCCCGGAGGCGGCGGCCTTCTGCCTGCCGTACCTGCTGAACCTACGCTCGCGCTGCAAGGCATCGCGGGCGCCGCTGTCGTCGGCCGCGTACTTCGCGGCGTTCGATGCCCTGCAGATGGCCGCGACGGTGCGCGGAGCCGTCCGCTACCGGCTGCCGGTGATCTAGTGGGTCGACCATGAACGTTTCGCCCGAAACGCCGGGATGCAGGCCCCGGCGGTCACGATCGCGGCGCGCCCCGGCGCAGCGTCACGCGCAGCCGCTGGCGGTCGCGCAGCAGCCGCACGACGGCACGGTTGGCGTAGCGGGGCTCGCGCGCCAGTGCCGCCGCGGCGTACCCCCAGAGCATCGCCACCGCCGTCGGCTGCCGACGCGCTCGGTAGAACGCGCGCATCGCCAGGTAGCTCGGCCGGTAGCCCATGTACCACGATGCGCGACCGAGGGCGGCGCCCTGGTGCAGCGAGCTGTGCTCGCGGCCGCCCTCCGGCCGGTGATGACGGAACGGCAGGTCGACGAACGTCTCGGTGCGCATCCCGCGCACGTGCGCGAGCAGCTCGTCCAGGCCGTCCCAGCCCATCCGAGGCTCGAGGCCGAAGATGTCCTCGACGCATTCCCAGCGATATGCGCGCGAAGCGCCCCAGACGGTCGTGTCGGCCTTCGTACGCCGGACCCACTCGCCGCCCTCCGGCTCATGACACGTGCCGCTCGCGATCCCGAGCGCCGGATCGGCCGCGAACCGGGCCATCAGCCGCTCGCAGTAGTCGGCGTCGAAGTCGACGTCGGCGTCGAGCTTCATGACGACGTCGACCGGCTCGTCCAGTGCCGTGATCCCGAGCCGGAAGCTGACCAGATCGCGACCCTCGCGACGGCCGGCCGCCACGCCGCGGCCCTCGTCGCTGCCGCGATCCACGGGCTTGATCCAGGCGTGCTTGCGAGCGAGATCGGCGAGCAGGTCCGCGGTCCGGTCGCGCGAGCCGTCGTCGACGATGATCCACGCACTCGGAAGCAGCGTCTGGCGCTCGAGTGCCGCCGCCAAGCGGGGCAGATTGCCCTCCTCGTCGCGCACAGGGGTGATGAGCGCGTAGGTCCGCGGGACGTTCGAGAGGGGCGTCGCGGCGGCGGACGATGCGCTGGCCATGGTCACCGTTCAGGCCGGCCGCGACCGGGTCGGACGATGGGACGTTCCGCTGACCAGCGCGGCGAGCGCGCGCAGGTGGCCGCGGCGTGCGGCGGGCCGCCCGACGTTCGCGAGCGCGTGCGTTGCGTGGCCGAGCGCCACGCCGATGGCTTCGACGAGCGCGGCGAGCACGCCCGAATGCTTGCGTGCGTAGAGCACGCGGCTGCGGGCATGGACGGCGAGCAGCTCGTCGCGCGAGCTGGAGACTCCGCCTTCATGACGGACGGTGGCGCGCGGTTCGTAGCGGATGTCCCAGCCGGCCGCGCGCACGCGCGCACACAGATCGGTGTCCTCGCAGTACAGAAAGAAGCGCTCGTCCATGGGGCCGATGGCGTCAAGCGCGGCGCGCCGCACGAGCAAGCATGCGCCCGACACCCACTCGGGAGAGCCTGCGACGCCGTAGGTCGCGGGATCGCGGATGAACTCGTCGGTCCACAGCGCGTTCGGCCAGACGCGGTGCAAGAAGAGCGCCTGGGCGAACGTCGACCGGCGACGCGGGAAGCGCGCCTGGCTCAGGGCAACCGCGCCGTCCTCCTCGACGATCCGCGGGGCGGCGATGGCAACGTCCGATTCCCGATCGAGCACGGCTACGAGCAGCTCGAGGTCGGAACCAGAGAGCTGGGCGTCGGGGTTCAGGAGCAGGACGTACGGGGCCAGGCCGCGGGCGATGCCGATGTTGCATCCGGCGGAGAAGCCGCGGTTGTCGGCGGCGCGAACGACGTCGAGCCCGAGGTGCTCCACGACCTGCGCCGAGTCGTCAGGCGACGCGTTGTCCACGACGGTGACCTCGACGCCCTCGAGCGTGGTGAACGGAGCGATGCACTGCGCAAGCGTGCGCGCGCTGTTGTAGGCGACGACGACGACCTGGACACGCGGGTCGGTTCGTGGCACATCGACCGCGGCGAGAGCGTGCGGTGCGGCCTCGTCGACGGCGTGGCGATCGTCGTCAGCCGGGCCGCGATCGCCGACCGAAGGGTCCATCCGCATGGCGAGATCCTAGCCAGCGCCCGCCGCGGACGGCCTAACCGACCGGCCAGTTGCGCACCGGCCTCACGCTACCTGCGCCCGGTCGTCGACTTCGGCGAACGCGCGATCGAGGTAACCGTCGAGCCAGAGCTCGAGCATGATGAGCGACAAAAGAAGCGGCGCGTGGCGGCTGTCGCCCGCGCGCCAGCCGCCGATCGCCTGATCGACCACGGCGCGGTCGATGATGCGGGTGTACGCCGGCTCGCCGCTTTGCAGGACATCGGTGACGGTCGCACCCCCGGACGCTCGCAACCACGGCCCCACCGCCTCGTTGAAGAAGCCGCGCTTGCGCTTGTGCAACACGAACTCCGGTACGAGCTCCTTCGCGGCGAGGCGGAGCACATGCTTTCCCTGCAGGCGCCGCACCTTCGCCCCCGCCGGGATCCGTGCGCAGAGCTCGACGAACTTGTGATCGAGGAACGGCACGCGGACCTCGAGCGAGCACGCCATCGACGCCCGGTCGAAGTACGTGAGCATGTCGTCCACCAGCCCCAGCCGCGCATCGAGGTACAGCGCCGCCTCGAGCGGCGCCGCGCTCGGAATCCGCCGGTGATGGCCGCTGACGACGGCGCGCGCGGCGTCGGCGTGCTCCGCGAGCGCGCCGGAGAACAACCCGGCACGCAGCTCCGGCTGCACGAGTCCGGCTGAGGCCAGCAGGCGGGACACCGGATCGCGAGCCTGCAGCGCGGTCGCCAGCCGCTGCGCCCGACCCGGCCCGCGCGCGAGCAGCGCGCCGGCGCCGACGGTCAGCCCCCGCGGGATCCGCTGCCAATACGCTGCCGCGGAGGCCACGCGATGTTTGCGGTATCCGCCAAACAGCTCGTCCGCGCCCTGGCCGCTGAGCGCGACCGTGACCATGCTGGAGGCCAGCTCGCAGAGCCCCAGGAAGCCGAGCGATGACAGGTCGGCGAGGGGCTCGTCGAGGTGCCAGACGAGCCGTGCCAGATCGTCGGCGTTGCTCGACAGCGCCACCTCGAGCTCGTGATGATCGGCGCCGCAGTGCTCCGCCACGCGGCGGGCGTCCGGCAGCTCGGAGTCCTCGCCGGTGAATCCGACCGCGAACGTCTTCACGGGCTGGCTCATGTGGCGCGCCATGAGCGCGACGATCAGGCTCGAGTCCAGCCCGCCGCTCAGCATGGCGCCGAGCGGGACGTCGCTCATGAGCCGCATCCGGACCGAGTCGTCGAGCGCGGCGAGCACGATCTCCGCCCACTCCTCCGGCCGACGGTGCTCGGGATCGGGATCAGGCGCGGGGTAGTCCCAGTAGCGCTCGGTCCACGCCTCGCCATTGTCGACGACCAGCCGCTCGCCGGGATTGAGCTTCTGTACGCCCGCCAGCGGGGTGAGCGGGCTCGGCACGAAACCGAGCGTGAGGTAGGCGGCGATCGCCTCGCTGTCGAGCTCGCGGTCGATCAGCCCGCTGGCGATGAGGCACTTCAGCTCCGAGCCGAAGACCACGATGTCCCCACGGCGCGCCCAGTACAGCGGCTTGATCCCCAGCCGGTCACGGATGAGCACCCCGCGCCTGCGCTCTGCGTCCCAGACGGCCAGCGCGAACATGCCGCGCAGATGCTCGGCGAGCGCGGGGCCGTGCTCCTCGTAGAGATGTGGGAGGACCTCGGTGTCGCAGCGGCTGCGCAGCACGTGACCGCCGGCTCTCAGCTCGTCCCGAAGCGCCCCGTGGTTGTAGATCTCGCCGTTCTGGGCGGCCCAGATCTGCCCGTGCTCGTTGGCAAACGGCTGGTGACCGCCGGCGACATCGATGATCGACAGGCGCCGCGCACCCAGCGAGCCACCCTCCACCGAGACGTAGCCGGCGTCGTCGGGGCCGCGGTAGGCGATGAGGTCGGTCATCCGCCGTAGAACGCGCTCCGGCAGAGGAGGTGCCGGCTCACCGTCCAGGCGAAACGCACCCGCGATTCCGCACATGACCTATGCGTCGCCCAGGTGGGGACGGCGATTGGAGCGGTCTGCCGGCGAGCTCATGGGCCGGAACGGTATTGGAGCCGTAGGCCCGGACGGCTACCCGTCCGTCCAGTCGTGAGCCCCCGCTGCGCGGCGCCGTGCGCGCACGCGTCGATCATCCGTCCACGATTACGCGCCCTATGCGTCCATTGGCATGTGACGTGCTCCCGCCGCCGGTGCAGCAGTCCGAATTGAGGAGTGGCTCCCGCCCCGGGGGTCGGCCCCCACTACTCGACCTCGGAGCCAGGGATGCACTCGGAGATACTGACGGCACGGACGGCATGCACCATCGACGAGCGGACGCGCGGGTGTGCGCGTCGGTCTATTCGCAATCGCGTTGTGGCGGCGGTGTCGCTGGCGTTG